>NZ_JBJDNC010000012.1:0-140205 GCF_044900265.1 Pseudomonas sp. NPDC089406
CCTTGGTTTTCCAATAATCAGCGGCTGAAAATCGGAGTTTTCGGCATCTCCAAGCCGTCCATTTCCGACTGGTGGGTAACTTGCTCGGAGTTTCCCTAAATAAGCGCTGAACCAATTGCCCGAGGGTTGCGTCCACCGGTAAAGAACAAGCGAGTCGATACCCTCATGGCAACCGAACCTGTACTGGCCGCGCTCGGCTACCTCAAGGACAATCAGTTGATTCTTTCCACCGCCGAATCTTGTACTGCAGGCTGCATGGTGGCGCTGTTGGCGACGGTACCTGGCACTGGGGAGGTTCTGGAGAGTGGTTATGTCGTCTATTCACCGAGTGCGAAAAAGCGTTTGCTGGGTGTCTGTGCCGAGACCATCGAGCGCTACGGGCTCACTAGCGAGCCTGTGGCGTGGGAAATGGCGTTGGGTGCATTGCGAGACAGCGATGCCAACGTGGTAATCGCAACAACAGGAGTAGCGGGGCCTACCGCCGAATCTGGAGTACCTCCCGGGACGATGTGCTTTGCTTGGGCCTTTGCTGGCGAGCCTGCTGCGGTTTTTACACGTACTCAGCGTTTCTTCGGCGAGAGAGCGGAGGTGATGCAACAAGGCGCGCTGTTCGGCCTGACGCGCCTTGCTCATTACCATCAACGCTGGCTTCGCGGCGAACGCGCCTGAGGGCACATGAAATGCCGAACGATGAGATGATATCCAGAAGCCACCCGATCCAGGAGAACATGCCCATGCAGAAGCGCGTTTGGCGCTTCGAACGTGTGGGATGGTATGTGCTGGTGATCATCGTATTGCTTGCCTTGGCAGGGCTGTTCGGCAATGGCCCACTAAGCGATGCCGAGGTGGTGAGTCAGGATGGTCAATTAAAAGTTCAATATCAACGCCTCAGTCGCAGTGGCTCCACCGACAATCTTTTCATCACAATTCAAGGGAGCCCGGGTCAACCAGTGATGGTTGAACTTGAGGGCTCACTGCTGCGCGAAGCCAGTATCGAGACAATGCAGCCCGAACCCCAGGTGTCGATGTCCGATGGCCCAGCCCTGCTGCTGAAATTGGGTACCAGCAAGGATGGTATGGCCACCTTGTACCTAACACTGCGAAGTGAGCACGTGGGTAGCTTGGAAGGGGTTGTGAGGGCGGGCTCGAACACCGAAGTCCACTTTTCCACATTTCTCTATCCCTAGGAGGGCGTCTTGGATTCGATCCTGCGAGCTGCTGGGATGTATGTCGCCCTTATGCTGCTGTTCCGCGTAGCCGGGCGGCGTTCCCTGGCCGATCTGACCACCTTCGATTTCGTCTTGCTGCTGATCATCGGGGAAGCCACGCAGCAGGCTCTTCTGGGCGAGGATTTCTCGTTTACCAACGCCGTGCTGGTGATCGCCACCTTGATCGTGGTCGATGTGGGCTTGTCTCTTGCCAAGCTGAACTCCCGACCGCTGGCCCGCTTTCTCGATGGCCATTCAACCCTGGTGGTTGAGCACGGACAGTTCTTGCATCAGCGAATGCGCCAATCTCGTTTAACCGAGGATGACATTCTCGAATCAGCGCGAGATAGCCAGGGGATAGAATCGGTGGAGCAAATCAAATTTGCGATTGTGGAGCGGAACGGAAAAATCTCGATAATTCCAAAGGAATGAGTGAAGCCAGCGATTGCAGCATAGGGCTTGGTGAAGCTCGACGCCGCGAATCCAGGCATGACGAAATGTGCCAAGCGCCTTCCCCTTCTCTGCTTCGCATCAGCGGCTACTTCATTCCGATCCGCGTTTTCATTTCCAGGGTGATCAATTGCTTGATGGTCGGCATAGCATCCCATGGGTCATCGCCACCCAGTTCATCCAGACGCTCCTGAACATTCTTGATGTTCCATTTGGCCGCCGATTGCAGCTCGACGATCTCCTCCCTGAAGATTGGCACCGATACCGGCAGTCCCTCCCTAGCCCGCGCCGAGAAGACGTTGGCAGTGGTGCCCCTTTGCCGTTGCGCAGGTAGTCGATGAAGATCTTGCCGATACGATTTTTCGGGCCTAACACGGCTGAGAACCGATCCGGGATAAGCTTGGCGATGTACTTTACGATGGCCTGGCTGAAGTCCTTCACTTCTTCCCAAGAAGCCTTAGGCGTGAGCGGCACCATAATGTGTATGCCCTTTCCTCCACTGGTTTTGAGAAACGACTGCAGACCCAACTCATCCAGCACTACCAAGGTCAGCTGGGCGGCTTCGACCATAGCCTTCCAAGGCAGCGCGGGATCAGGGTCGAGATCCAGCACGAAGCGGTCTGGCTGCTCGATGTGCTCGGTCGTGCCGTTCCAGGAATGCAGTTCGATGGTGCTCATCTGCACGGCACCGACCAGGGCCTCAACGCTGTTGATGACCATGCCCGCTTTGCCGGCCTCGGCCTTGGGCACCATGGTGATGTTCGGAATGGCCAGACGGTCAGCGTTCTTCTGGAAAAACAACTCTCCGGTAATCCCCTCGGGCGCTCTTACTAGAGCGATGGGCCGGTCTTTCAGGTGGGGCAGCAGCCAAGGTGAGGCCTGCGCGTAATATTCGGCCAGGTCTCGTTTGGTGAGGCCGCTGCTGGGATCGATCACACGCTCCGGGTGAGTGATCCGCACCTTGGTGGCCGAGGCCTTGTCTTCCGACTTCGCATGGGCTGACTTTCGCGCCTTCGGCGCAGACGCCGGCTTCTCCTCCGTAATATTCTGGACAGGCTTGTCCGTCCGGACACCTTGGAACACCGCGTGCCTGACCACACCGTCCGAGGTGATCTCCGCGAAGGTGACCTCTGCCAATAGCGTCGGCTGCAACCAGTGAATGCCTTTGCCGTCGACACCTTTCGGTGGGTTCATCACCGGCACCTGTTTCTGCTCCAGCGGCAGTAGCGTTTCCAAGATGGTGGCGAGGGTCGACTCGGTAAAACCAGTGCCGACCTTGCCGGCGTATCGCAGCTTTCCACTGCCTTCATCATTGAGGGCAAGGACGAGTGCCCCAAAGCCGCTCCTGGCACCCTTCGGGTCGGTATAGCCGACAATGACAAACTCCTGGCGATGCTTGCACTTGAGCTTGATCCACGTATCGCTGCGCCGGGATACGTAAGGACTGCCCAAGCGTTTGCCAATCAGCCCTTCCATGCGCATCTGGCAGGCACTGTTCATCAATGCGTCGACGTCTTCGGTGAAGTCTTCGGAGAACCTCAGCAGCGGGTCGGTCGAGTCATCAAGCAGCTGCTTCAACAAACCACGACGACTCTCAACCGGCACCTGCCGAAGATCCCCGCCATTGAGATACGGCAGGTCGAACAGGTAGTAGACAATGCCCTGGCTCTTGCCGGCGTCGAAAGCGTTTTGTAGCAGCTGGAAATTCGGCACGCCGTTCTCATCCGGTATGACGATCTCGCCGTCCAGCCAGGCTGATTTAAGCCCGAGCGAGGCGATGGCAGCCGCCTGCTTAGGCAACTTCGCAGTCCAATCATGACCATTGCGGGTGAACAGCCGGACGTCATCCCCCTCGACGCGGCACAGCATTCGGTAACCATCGAACTTGATTTCGTAGCGCCATTCTTCAGAGCGAGGACTGGAGTCGACCAAGGTCGCTAGCTGCGGAGAGAGCTTCTCCGACAGTGCTGCCGCCACAGCGCCCTCTGCGCTCGGCCCGGTGACGGTTGTGGGAGGGTTCGGCTTGGATGACGTGGCTTTCGTCCGACCGCGCTTCTTGGGGATGATGGTACGGTCGCTCAGGACACTGTTGGGCATCTCGACCACCACGTCGAATCAGCAAGCGGCTTAGCGGCCTCGTCCTGATGCTTGATCAGAAACCACTGCTCCTGCTTGCCCTCGATGTTCGTCCGGACAAGGTTCCACAGGCCTGAAAGCTTTTCACCCTGCAGCTCAAACTTCATTCGACCTTTCTTGTAGGCCTCAGCCGGGTCGCCTTGGGCATGCCATACGCCACGATCCCAGACGATGACATCCCCGGCCCCATAGTGCCCTTCCGGGATCGTGCCTTCGAAGGACGCGTAATCGAGCGGGTGATCTTCGACATGCACCGAGAGCCGCTTTACCTTCGGATCCAGGCATGGCCCCTTGGGAATCGCCCAGCTCTTGAGCGTGCCCTCGAGCTCCAGGCGGAAGTCGTAGTGCAGTCGTGTGGCATCGTGCTTTTGAACGCAAAACTGCAAGGCATGAGCAGCTGCGCGCTTCGAACGCTTAACAGATTTCCCTGCTCCCGATGGTTCCGGTGAGGCGTTGAAATCACGCATGCGGTTGTATTTTTCCAAGCCTGGGACGGTCGCATCGCCCTCCTCCTCGGCGTCCCTTCCGATAAGCGTCTGAACCAGCTCACGGAGCGAGACGCCTTGCTTGCTGGCTTCAGCCGTGAGGGTCTGGACAACCATGGTGTCACGCAGGGCCGACAGCGGCTCGCCAGCCTCCAGCGCTTGCGCTTCACTCAAGCCTTGGACTTGGGCAAGCGCGTCCGGGTGTTCCGTCGCGAAGATCATGAATGTCAGGGCCGTGTCGTCCATTCCCCGAATCCTCTCAGAAACCATGTCCAAATTCGAGGAGGCGAAAAGAACTTCAGTTCAGCGTGAGAGCCGAATGGGCAAGGTCTCGAGCTGTTCTACTGGGATGCTAAGAGTTGGCCCGCCACAGTACGTGGAGCAGCTTTCTTAGCGCAACCCGTCGGGCAAAGCGAAAATGAGGTGTGCGAAACAGCGGCTTTCACCCCTCCGAATTGAACACAGACTTTCCTGTGTGACACATGAGGTGAAAGATCATGGCTAACAATCAAGGTAATCGCGGCAATCAAGGCGGCACCGCGCAGAACAACCCAGGCAATTTTGCCAATGACCGCGAAAAAGCGTCTGAAGCAGGCCGTAAAGGTGGCCAAGCGTCGGGCGGGAATTTCGCCAACGACCGCGAGCGTGCTTCCGAGGCGGGTCGCAAAGGCGGACAAAACAGCCACGGTGGTGGCCGCAATAGCGAAAACCGCTAAGCCTGAATGAGCTCTGCCGGGGTGAGCATCACCCTGGCATCTCGCGGGCTGACGAGCACAGCATTTACAGCAAAATAGGCAGCAGCGGCTTGCCTCTCGCTCGAAGACGCACACCGAAGATGATCAGCAAAGCTGACAACGCCATCATGAAAAAGCTTCCCGCCATGAAGTCGCCTGCATCAGCACTAAATCCCATCAGTTGAAATGTCAGCAATGCCAGCGTACCGACGAGCCCTGCGCTGCCAAGCACCATAAGAAACCAACCAGATCTACGCATTGTATTCCCCTGCTCGAGGATGAAGAAACCATTCACAGGAAGTGCTAGGCCGTGCTTCAACGAAAGCACAGCCGGGCTGAATCACCATCCGAGGCGCTCGGCAAAAAACTGCCGGTATGCGGTATAGATCTGTCCGGGCACCTTCTTCAGGTAATCCCTTGCGTGAGCTTGAGTGGTCTCGTCAAGGGACACCAGGTAGTCAGCTGCTTCAGGCGCTGTCGGGATTCGATTTTCGATATTTTGATAACGGGGTGGAAGCGCCGTCCACACCAGAGCATCGAGACGATGAGCCAATGCCCAGCTGTTTAGACCACCGCCATCTTCAACATCATGCACCATCAATATGCCGACCCCATCTGTTCGCTCAGGAGAAATACCTTCTCGGCTGGCCAGGTCATCATAGGCCTGCTGAAGAGATGTCGTTATGAGGGGCGCCCACAGAACGTCGACCGTAGCGGCGCCAAGGCATATTGCTGTAGCCAGTTCTCCCCCATCAGCGACCCTCGAAAATTCGATAGGGAGTGCTGGGCCGTCCGCCCGCCAATCTCCCGCCAAGCGAAGCTCCCCAGGTTTCCAAATAAGTGATCCCCATCCCAAGCATCCGATCCTCACATTCGCTCCTTGGCAGCCTTGTGGCTACGAATGACCTACAGCGAAGACAGCGGCGTCGGAACTTCGACTCAATCGAGATCTGTTAGCGGGTTGGTCACCATTTGTCAGGAGCAAGCAACGCTGTGCTCGGAGGATCCACTAACGAGTACAACGACAAGGATCAAGCTCTATGTCACAGAAGGTTTTGTTGGTTGAAGACGATGACATCCTGCGCTGGCTGATGGCCGACGCCGTGACACACTTCGGCTACCAGGTCGTCGAGTGCAGCAACGCCGACGATGCCCTTCGTAGGTTAAACGCCGAGCCGTTTGCTCTCGTCATTACGGACGTGAACATGCCAGGCACCACTGATGGGCTCGGGCTCGCCAAAACGCTCTGGTCAACCAACCGCGACCTTCCCGTCATCGTCATCTCTGGGCGCACGGTTTTACCTCCAGGCTCCCTCCCTGTAAATGCAAGGTTCATCACAAAGCCGTGCACCCTTGATGTGCTCGGTGACACCATCAGCGAACTACTCGCCAATGGCCATCCGAAGCACCCGTAACGCTCGGGAAAGAGGCCCTGTTTCTGAGGGACTGGCACAAGACATTCGAGGTCACATCGCCAAGGACGCAACATGCTGGCTCGTGCAACCAAGACTGCATCCAATAGCTGGATCTGGACATCACGCGGCTGTTCGTCAGCCCTAGCAAATGTAAAAAAAGATTTCTGAACAGTTTGAGGGTCAACGGAACACGTGCAACGTGTTCAGAAGGAAAAGCATCATGAAATTCGCGCAGTTCTGCCAATGGCTGTCCAACCATGCTGGCAGGCCAAGTACCTTCCTCATCGCCATCGTACTGATCGGAATGTGGGCAGCCTCGGGGCCATGGTTTCACTACAACGATACATGGCAGCTCATCATTAACACCTCCACAACGATCATCACCTTCCTGATGGTTTTTCTCATCCAGAACACCCAGAACCGGGACAACGACATCATCCATGTGAAGCTTGACGAGCTCATTCGAGCGACGAAATCAGCCGAGCGCTCCGTGCTTGATCTTGAAGCGATGGACAGCAAGCAATTGCGTGCTTTGCGTAGGGAGTACCGTGCCATGGGCGAGCAATGTGGCCCGGAAAAGCCACTTGGAGCGGACGATGTCGACACAAATACAGAGGGGGCATCAAAGGGTAGCGTGCCGCGAGATGCTGGCTAATTTTTCTGGTGTCGAAGGTGAATTATCTCGGGGGCAGCAATGTCAGAATGATATCGCACGTAGCACTGCCCCCTTGGGCAGATTAAGGCCGTATAGCTTCTTTCGACGTGCGCTAGATTGCGAGCACTAAGATGACTGAGTCACGACAACACGCTGCAACACCCTCCGTACTGCTTGTAGAAGACGAACCCGCACTGCGCGAGCTCATCACCCTATTGCTCGAAGACTTGGGGGCGGCAGTGACCGCACTCCCCAGTGCCGACGAAGGAATTGCTGCGCTGAAGCTCAAACCTTGGGCATTAGTGATCACGGATGTCCGGACACCCGGCGTTTCAACCGGTTTGCAACTGGCCTGGATTGCACGTAGAGACCTGCCCGTTACCGTCGTCATTGTCACTAGCGGGTATCACCCGCAGATCAACGAAGCGTTACCGCACGGCATCCGTTTTCTGCCAAAGCCCTGGGCCTTGGAGGCCTTCATTGAGTGGTTCGTCCTTACCTCATCCACCAGGTTGATCAGCGCCCAGCGGCGTGATGATCGAGTCCCTCGCTATTGCTTGGCCAATCGCGGACAGCAGCTCCTCAACCGACCACGGCTTGAATAGGAATGTCATAGGAGGCGCATCACCGGTGGGCTGCAACTGATACCCAGAGGTGAGAATGGTGGGAATATGAGGCCATTTTTCAGCGACCATTTGCAAAAATTCCAAGCCCTTGAGCGTTCCAGGAACGCCGTGATCGGCAATCACCAATGAACAAGCGCCGTGATTTTCAAGAAGACCAATCAGCGCATCCTCGGCGTTGCCAAAACTCGCTACACAGGCGCCCAGCTCAGTGAGAATCTGGGCCAGTACCATATTGAGTGTTTCGTCGTCTTCCACGACCAGCACATGGTGTCCGCTTAACGATAGTCCGTCAGCTTCTAGCCTCATTTGAACCACCGCCATGAGAAGACTGAGCGTACCGCGATCAGCGGAGCGGTTCGTTCAAGGCCGTTGGCCGTTTCGACCCTCATGCCGAGACGCTGCTTGAAAGTCTCCAACGAACGTCAGAAAGACCGTAACGCTCCGCCACGGGGCGGCTCACCTTGCGAATGTTTTGCTGTGCGAACCTTGGGATCACCCCAATCCCGGCGTCACAGCTCGCCCAATGCCAGGCCTCCGCATTGGACATATTTTCCAAGCGGATGACGAATTGCTTGGACGCTCCGCGAAGTTGATAGTCAATGACGTATAGTTTGAGTGAAGGCATATGATTTAGGCTCCTATGGATAATATATGGAGCCGCCGTAACTGCATGGATTCAATAAGTTTCACGACTAAAAGTTGTACAAAAACAAAAATATGTACAGCATTTTTGGCGACAGACGTGGCCCACTCCTACGGTGAAAAGAGTAGGCTTGAGGTTCCGTTCTGGCCGTTGTCGCACGGGGCGGATCGCTGACTTACCGGCTATAGTTCACGGCTGGCCTAGGATGGCAGTAGCCCAAAAGAGGTAGACGATGCGACTCCCCGACTTCATCGAAGCGAATCTTGAATCGATCCTCCACGCGTGGGAGCGCTTCGCCAGAGACATTGATGTCCCAAGGCAGGATCTGGCGGCCAGTGCGCTTAGGAACCATGCGCAACAGATCCTCAAAGCCGCCGCCCTGGACATGCGAACTCCGCAAACAGAACGTCAGCAAATTTTGAAGTCTAAAGGCCTGGCGCCACAGAGTGACCAAGAAACTGCAGCACAAACGCACGCCATTCTCAGGCTTATAGACGGGTTCTCCATGGATCAAATGGTGTCGGAATTTCGCGCCTTGAGATCCAGCGTGTTACGACTGTGGCTGGCAGAGGAAGCGTTCAGCTCACCTTCGCAAATCGAGGACATGGTGCGTTTTAACGAGGCCATCGACCAGGCGCTGGTGGAGTCAATCAGCGCCTACGGTCAAGCTGTCGAAACGACCCGAAAAATGGTTTTAGGCGTGCTGGGACATGATTTGCGAGCCCCCCTGACAGCGATACTGATGGGCGCTGACTTACTGAGAAAAAGCCAAACGCTCTCGGATCGAGAAAAAGACATTGCTGCTCAGGTTGGGGTCAGCGCCCGCCGAGCCAATCGTATGGTCAACGATTTGGTCGACCTCGCACGATGCAACCTTGGCACCGGTATTCCGGTTGTCAAAAGTCCAACCGAGCTGAATTTGATCTGCCGCACGACAATCAAGGAACTGAGTGCTGGGGAGCCAAACGCGACGATTATATTCAATGATACCGATCCGGTCGTGGGTGGTTTTGATCCAGAGCGAATGGCTCAGGTATTCACCAACTTGATTGGTAATGCAGTCAGGCATGGTGACCTGCAGCAGCCAATCCAGGTCGCCCTCAAAGGCAGCCACAACACAATGACCTTCGAAGTCAGAAACGCCGGAGAGCCCATCTCTCCAGCCGCTATGCCATCCTTGTTTGATCCTGGTCGTCGCTACTCTGGTTATACCGAGACGGGTAGCAAAGCTTCCCAAGGCCTGGGGTTAGGCCTTTTCATCGCAGCTGAAATCGTCGCCAGTCATGGAGGGAAAATCGACGTGTCATCCTCTAAAGAGAGCGGCACCTGCTTCAGTGTGACGATCCCCTTGTAGAGCGGTGCTCAAGGACGGCTGCTGCCTCACGCATGAAAATCTTGAGGGTTTTAGGGCCAACCCCTTCGAAGCCCAGAAGCCAAGCTTGTAAGGCAGAGCTGCCCATATCGTTCTTCTTCAGCGAGCTCAACTGGATATCAAATTCGTCAGAAACGCCAACGCCCAATGCATGAAGTCGCTTCGCCGTGGACTCGTCGTACCGCGCATAACCTGCCTGGCCCAGAAGCCTGACGAGATCCCGATGGGAGCAGCGGGCCAACTTGTCCGGCGTATCCAGGCCATGCCGATCAACCAAGTTCCGGTACGCCTCCACGGCTACGGAGGAATGAATCCTCTTCCCGATCAGAAAGCTCGCGAGCAGCCACTTGTACAACCCGTGACCGGTCGGATCGCTGACATCGATGTCAAGGTCAGCTGCAGTAACTGGTATCACCCGTTCGAACGCCTCGGGTCGGCGGGACGTGGGTACGTTCGCTCTTCCTCAATGGTGCCGTCAGCCTTATGGATCTTCACCGATGCGGTTTTGCCGTCAAAGAAGTCGGCCAGCGAGCTGACTAATGCTTTTTTTGTTGCGGCTCGCTTGGAAGCACGGTCGGCACCGGCTTTCTTGAGTTCCCAGCCATCAGCGGTTGGGCTCAGATGGTAGTTATCCCTGCCCCTGCTAGCGACCTTCCAGCCGGCATGAAAAAACCGAACTCTCTACATTCCCTTTAGCGCATGCCAATGCCAGCCTAAATGATCAAGGTGAAGCCCAAATACTCAGTTGGATTCCGCCATGATGCTTTTTCCCTACTTCTTACTAGTAACCTGCTTGGTTGCCGCCACGGCCGCCGCTCAAGACGTGCGCGAGCGCTCGGACCTCAGTCTGGTGCAGCGGCAGATCACTGCCATCGAACTGTTGGCCGATCGCGCAAACAGCTCAGTCGATACCGCAGGGGCCCGCTATCGCTTCGATTATCCAAGGCTCATCGCCGACCTTGACAGAGTAAAGCAAGGCATCAGCAAGTACCTTTCGCCTTCGCGAGCGCAGCCTGCTGACTTGGTCGAGTTGACTGGGGATTACCGCCATGACGCGCATGAGTCGGGTCTCTCCAATGAGCATGACTGACGCTCAACTGAGTGCGTTCTCCGCCGTGGCCGGGTTTTCCCCGCAGCTCAGTTCGGTGCTATGGCGGTCATCCGTGCTGGTGCTGGCGTTGCTCTGGTGCACCTGGGCCCTGTGGACCGGCTACCGCGGTTGGGCGGCCGGTAACCTCAATTTCGGTGCGCTCGGCGGCAGCACGCTTCGCCTGGCACTCGTCCTGATCGTGTTGATGTTTTTCATGCTGTCGTAACCCGGAGACCGTGCTATGAAACCCTCCCACCATTGCCACCGCCAGCTTCTCCTGCTGCGGGATACCTGTTCAAAAGCCCTGTTCGGCGGTCTAGTTTTGCTGACTTCGACATTCGCCAGCGCCGACCTGCCAACCATGGAAGCCCCCTCCCGAGGTGAAGGGTCGGGACTGATCGACACCATTAAGAACTACGCCTACGACGGCGGCATCCTGCTCGGCCTGTTGATCGCCACCCTAGCCTTCCTCGGCGTGGCCTGGCATTCGCTGACCGTCTTCGCCGACGTGCAGAACCAGCGCAAGACCTGGAAGGACCTCGGCGCGGTGGTCGGCGTCGGCGCGCTGCTATTAGTAGTGATCCTGTGGTTCCTCACCAAAGCCGCGACGATTCTGTGAGGTCCTCATGTCCGACACCCCTGCCACGCTGCCTGACGGCACGCTGACCTTCCTGCCGGAACGCCTCAACCGTGACCCGGCCGTCCTGCGCGGCCTCACCAACGACGAGATGTGGGTAGCCCTGATCGTCGGTGCCGGGCTTGGTGTGATCATCGGTGCGCCGCTGGCGGTGGCTACCGCCTCCATCGCCACCCTCCCCACCTGCATGTTCGTCTGCATGGCGCTGGTGTTGCTCGGCGGCGGCAAGCTGCTGCGCCGGGCCAAGCGCGCCCGCCCGGAAACTTGGTTGTACCGGCGCCTGCAGTGGCACCTGGCGGTGCACTGGGGCATCAGTTCGCACCAACTGATCCTGCATGCGGGGCCGTGGACCGTGCGCCGGACTCGCCGGCATAGGAGGGCCAACCCATGAGCCGTTTCCGCAACAAAGTGGATGTGCAGCAGGCGCACATCTTCAGCCTGCGTTTGGCCGTGGCCATCCTGGCGCTGCTGTGCGGTGGGCTGTGGTACGGCTGGCAGGCCGCGCCCTCCGAGCTCACCATTCACGTACCGCCTGATCTGCGCTCAGGCAGCACGCGCAAGTGGTGGGATGTGCCCCCGGAAAACATCTACGCCTTCGCCCTGTACATCTTCGGCCAACTCAACCGCTGGCCCACCGACGGTGAGGTCGACTACCACCGTGCCATCTTTGCCCTGCAGCCCTACCTGACGCCCGCGTGCAAGACGTTCTTCGACGGCGACTTCGAATATCGCAAGGCCGCCGGCGAACTGCGTGGCCGGGTGCGCGGGGTGTATGAGGTGCTGGGCCGCGGCTACAGCGACGACCCCGACCTGCGCGTGAAGCAGCTGGATAAGCACAGCTGGCTGGTCAAGCTCGACCTCAACGCCGACGAGTACTACGCCGCCGAGCCGGTAAAACGCGTAGTGGTGCGCTATCCGCTGCGGGTGGTGCGCTTCGACGTCGACCCCGAGCGCAACAAATGGGGCCTGGCCCTGGACTGCTACGAAGGCACACCGCAGAAGCTGACGCTGCCGGGAGGTGCGTAATGATGCGTGTCTTGATCCTGATTCTGATGATGGGCAGCGGCTGGTGTTCAGCGGTCGGCGCCGTCGAGGTGAAATACTGGGACCGCCTGCCCTTGGCCGTTCCGCTCACAGTGGGCCAAGAGCGGGTCCTGATGCTCGATGAAGACGTTCGCGTCGGGCTGCCCAGTACGATCGCCGGCAAACTGCGCGTGCAGTCGGTCGGCGGGACGGTGTACCTGCGCGCCGCGGAAGCGCTGCCCCCTACCCGGCTGCAGCTGCAGTCCGTGAAGTCGGGCGACATCATCCTGATCGATATCGAGGCGCTCGAGGGCAGCGAGGCGTTGGAGCCAGTCAAGATCGTGGCCCAGATCCAGGCTCCGGACACGAAGACCGAGAAGGACGCTGCACCTGTGGCGACGCCGGTACCGGTGGTGCTTACCCGCTATGCCGCACAGAACCTGTATGCGCCTCTGCGTACCGTGGCGCCCTTGCCCGGTGTGCGGCGTGTGCCGCTGAGCGACTCCATCGCGCTCAGCACTCTGCTGCCCACCGAGCGGGTTTCGATCAAGGCGCTCGCCGCCTGGCGACTTGGGGACTACTGGGTAACGGCGGTGAAGATCGTGAACCGCGGCCCCGGCAAGGTCGCGCTGGACCCACGTCACCTGCAGGCCACGCTGTACGCCGCCACGTTCCAGCACGCGGACCTCGGCCTTGCCGGTACGCCTGAGGACACCACCGTGGCCTACCTCGTCACCCGCGGAGAAGATCTGAAACACGAACTGCTATTGCCCCCGCCTACACCGGAGGCTGCCGATCATGAAAGCTAACAGCCTGCTGAAGTGGTTGGTACCCGGGGTCCTGCTGGGCATCGTGCTGATCATCGGAAAATCCTGGATGGCCTCGCCGGAAAGCCAGACCGCGCACGATCCGGACAAGACCACACTCAGTGCGGAACAAGCCAAGGCCCTGGGCATCGCGGGTGATACCCCACGCGACACCGTGGCTACGCTGATCGGCCAGGTCAAGGCGATGCGCAGTGAGATGCAGACGCTGAAGAAAGGCAACGATGCGCTGCAGACCGAAAACAATCGGCTGCGCTCGCGCGAAGGCAATATCGATACGCGCATCCAGAGCACTCTGAGCAGCGTCACCCAGCAGGTCACCGAGCAGCGCCAGCAGGCCAGCGATGCCCGGCAGAAGGCCGAACAGCAGCACCGCGAAACCCAGGGCCTGCTGTCCAGGCTCAAAGACCAGCTCTCCAGCAAGCCGGCCGCGAAATCGGATGTGCCCGCAGGCTTTGGCCTTGAGCCCGGCGACGAACAACAGTTTTCGGGTGCGCAATCAGCGCCTGATGCAGTGCAGTGGATCGAGCCGTCGAATGCGCGCGCCAGCCAGGGCGACGTCAGCAAAGCTGACGGTCCGCTGTCGTCGCTAACGTCGACGTTCAAAGACCTGCACGGCCTGGACAACAACGCCATCGATCGTGGCCAGGACCGTTTGCGTGCCGTCGCCAAAGGCGAGCGTGACCTGGAGAGCATCCAGGACCGCGCCGAGGGCGCCAGGCCCGTCTACACCCTCCCTGAAAACTCGACGCTGATGGGCTCGATTGCCATGACCGCGCTGATTGGCCGGGTCCCGGTGGACGGTACCGTGAACGACCCCTATCCGTTCAAGGTGCTGGTGGGCCCGGACAACCTCACCGCCAATGGCATCGACCTGCCGGACGTGGTCGGCGCGGTCATGAGCGGCACCGCCGCCGGCGACTGGACGCTGTCCTGCGTACGCGGCCAGGTCGAGTCGATCACCTTTGTCTTCAGCGACGGCACCGTCCGCACGGTGCCACAGCCGCAGAAGGTCGTCAGCCGCAATCGCAGCAGCGCCCAGACCTCGGACACCGAGAAGATCCGCGGCGGGCTGGGCTACATCTCCGACCCCTACGGCATTCCCTGCATCTCCGGGGAGCGCCGCTCCAACGCCCAGCAATACCTGGGCAGCCAGAGCCTGATCACCGCGGCCGGCGCCGGCTTCGCCGCGGGCCTGGGCAGCGAGCAGACCAACACCTCGTTCATCAACTCGGCCAGCGGCAGCCTGGGCATGACCCAGAACAACGGCAACAGCGCACTGAACTCGGTCATCAGCGGTGGTATTGGCGATATCCGGGAGTGGATCAACAAGCTCTATGGTGAAGCCTTTGCCGCCATCTACGTGCCGCCGGGGGCCAAGGTTGCCCTGCACCTGGATCACGAAATCAGCATCGACTACGAGCCGAAAGGCCGGAGAGTGAACCATGAAAGCCCATCCGTTTCGGTACTGGATCTGGATTAGTTTGCTGCTCGCCCTGCAGCTGAGCGGCTGTTCCACCAGCAAGGAGGAAATGCTGCCCCACGGCGATCAAACCATGCTGGACATCTGGAACGGCGGTGGCGCCATCGGTGCCCAGCAGCAGTTGCAGGAAGCGCGCGGCGAACTGCGCCGTCCAGTGCTCGACCCTGAGCGCCTGATAGGCGACCAAAGCGCTTACACGCGCACCGCCGCCGACGAGATCCGCGCCCAGTTCCCACGCCTGCCCAACCCGGACCTGGTCATGTACGTGTACCCTCACTTGGCCGGTACCCAGCAGACACCGGTACCAGGCTACTCGACCGTGTTCCCGTTGTACGAGAAGGTCCAGTACGCGCTGCCCGGCGAACGCCTGGACGATCTGTGATGGCCGATGACGCAAGTGGCAACCCGCCCCGCTGGAAGCCCTGGCGTGCGGCGCAGCGCCAACGTGCCACACTTGCCGACGAAGCTGCCCAGTACGCGCATAATCCCAGCTTTACCGATCACTTGCCTTGGGTCGAATACCTCGAGGATGAGCAGTGCTTTCTGCTTGACGACAACCGCTCCGTGGGCGCGGTGTTCGAGCTGCAGCCGATCGGGACCGAGGGTCGTGAGCCAGAGTGGTTGATGGCGGCCCGCGACGCCCTGGAAGATGCGCTGCAGGACAGCTTCGACGAACTGGACCAGACGCCTTGGGTGGTGCAGTTTTTTTGCCAGGACGACAGTGACTTTGCCCCGTACCTCGAACGCCTGGAGCGCTATATCGCGCCGAGAGCTCGCGGTACACCGTTTACCCAAGCCTTCCTCGCTTCGATGCAGTGTCACCTCGACGCCATCGCTAAACCTGGCGGGCTGTTCGACGACCATGTCGTGTCCCACCTGCCTTGGCGCGGCAGCAATCGACGGATTCGACTGGTGGTCTACCGCTGGCTCGGGGAGCAGGCCGATGATGATGGGCAGAGCCCGACCCAACTGCTGAGCCGCACCTGCGACCGCCTAGTGGCCTCGCTGCAGGCCTGCGGGGTCAGCCCTCGACGGTTGACCGGACGCGACTTCTACGCTTGGTTGCTGCCCTGGTTCAACCCGTCTCCCGCCCTCACCGGCGAATCCCCCGCAGCGTTCTATCGACGCGTGCCCTATCCGGAGACCGACGGCGGCGAGGACCTACCGCTACCGTTCGACCACGATTTTGCCGAGCGGCTGTTCTTCCAGGAGCCGCGCTCCGATAGCGAGCAGGGCCTTTGGTACTTCGATCAACAGCCCCATGCAGTGATGGTGGTCGACAAGCTGCGCAGGCCACCGCATATCGGCCAGCTGACCGGTGAAACGCGTAAGGGCGAGGCGTTGAACGCCTTGTTCGATCAATTACCCGAGCAGGCGGTGATGAGCCTGACCCTGGTGATCACGCCCCAGGATGTGCTCGAGGAGCAGCTCAACCGCCTGGCACGTAAAGCAATCGGCGAGAACCTCGCCTCGACCCAGACACGCCAGGACGTAGAAGAAGCACGCGCGTTGATCGGTCGCCAGCACAAGCTGTACCGCGGCACCTTGGCGTTGTATTTACGCGGTGCGGATGAACAGCAGCTGCGCCAACGCTCGGTACAGGCCGCCAACGTGTTGCTCGGCGTTGGCCTGCAGCCAGTGCGCGAGGGCGACGAAGTGGCAGCCTGCAACAGCTACCTGCGCTGGCTGCCGATGGTCTACAACCCGGCACGAGACACGCGCAACTGGTACACCCGCCTGCTGTTCGCCCAGCACGTCGCCAACCTGCTACCGCTTTGGGGGCGTAGTATCGGTACCGGTAATCCAGGCATCACCTTCTTCAACCGTGGAGGTGCTCCGCTGTCGTTTGACCCTTTGTCACGTTTCGATCGTTCCATGAATGGCCACCTGTTGCTGTTCGGGCCGACCGGCGCCGGCAAGTCGGCCACCCTGGTGTCGATCCTGATGCAGATCATGGCCGTGTACCGGCCGCGGCTGTTCATCGTTGAAGCGGGCAACTCCTTTGGCCTGCAGGGCGACTATTTCGCTACCCTCGGCTTGTCCGTCAACAAGGTGCAGCTCAAACCCGGCAGTGACTTGAGCCTGGCGCCGTTCGCCGATGCCCGTCGGCTGATCGAGCACCCAGACCAGGTGGCCAGCCTATCGACCGAAGACCTGGCGGAAACGGCGCCGGACAGTGATGAGCAGCGCGACGTGTTGGGCGAGCTGGAGATCACCGCGCGGCTGATGATCACCGGCGGTGAAGCCAAGGAAGAGGCGCGCCTGACCCGCGCGGACCGCAGCCTGATCCGCGAGTGCATCCTCGATGCCGCCCAGCACTGCGCAGCGACCGAGCAACAGGTGCTGACGCGTCATGTTCGCGACGCCCTGCGCCAGGTCGCCAGCGACGCCCATTTACCTGACAAACGCCGTGAGCGCGCCCAGGAGATGGCCGAGTCCATCGACCTGTTCTGCCAGGGTTTTGAGGGTGCCCTGTTTGACCGGCCCGGTACGCCCTGGCCAGAGAGCGATGTGACGATCGTCGACCTCGCCACCTACGCCCGTGAGGGTTACGAGGCGCAGATGTCGATCAGCTACATCAGCCTGATGAACACGGTGAACAACATCGCCGAACGCGACCAGTACCTCGGGCGGCCAATCGTCATGGTCACCGACGAAGGCCACATCATCACCAAGAACCCGTTGCTCGCCCCCTTTGTGGTCAAGGGCACGAAGATGTGGCGCAAGCTGGGCGCCTGGTTTTGGCTGGCGACGCAGAACCTGGCCGACTTGCCTGACGCGGCGCAGACCATGCTCAACATGATCGAGTGGTGGATCTGCCTGAACATGCCGCCAGCGGAAATCGAGGAAATCGCCCGTTTCAAGAAACTCACGCCGGCGCAAAAGGCGCTGCTGCTCTCCGCGAGCAAGGCCTCGGGCAAGTACACCGAGGGCGTAGTCCTGTCGAAGAACCTGGAAACACTGTTCCGCGCTGTGCCGCCGAGCCTGTACCTCGCACTGGCCATGACCGAGCCCGAGGAAAAAGCCCAACGCTGGCGATTGATGGAAGAGCACCAGCAGTCCGAGCTGGAGGCCGCGCTGCAGGTCGCGGAGGAGATCGATCGCCTGCGCGGCATGTTGTGAGCGATACCGCCAGGACTGTTCGCAATCCCTTAGTTCAGCAAAAAATCGACAAGAGCACATTTGTACTCTTTCGGTGTTTTGCCTAACCCGCTCTGTTAATCAGCCCGCCAGACGAAATCGATAAACCCGGGCTCAGTTTGTTTCCCTCCTCCAGTGCCGGATCAGGGATGCTGAAACTTGGCGCATGGATGCACACCGCTGCCACCTGCCGAGCGTTGCCCATGAACGTGACCGCCTCCACCGCCTGCAGATTACCGATGCCCAGGAAGGCCGGCCGAAGTCGTGCCTTCACTGCGGCGGTTCTGCTCATCGCCACTGAGCAGTGCCTGGCACTGACCACCCCGACCCTCATCGCCTCCGTCACTTCGCTGCAGTGCCTGGAATACCGGGTCGTCGGTATCTGCTACTGGCTGCTGTGCACGCCGTTCGGCTGCACGGTGCGCACCTCGCCGAAGATCCGTCACTTTATTCCCGAGCTGGTGGTGTCGAGTTACGCCGACACCGGCGCCAACCCTTGGAGCGAGATGTCGGCACTGTCGACACCGACGCCAGCGTCACAAGGGGGTGGCAACCTGATCACGCCTTCGCTGCAGCGCGATAACCTGCCTCGGTTCAAGAATGTCGACGGCATCGGGCACCCCGGCGGGGCTGCCCTCACCGCCCTGGCGCATACGTTCGGCTATGCCTGCCCAAGCAGTGCCGTGCCATTTGCACCCTACTACCTCAGCACGCTCGACCCGCTGGCGTGGCGCCAGGCCATTCCCGAATCCGTCTACCCGCAGGCACTGGTGCCGGGAATCCGCGAGATCGGCAACCAGGGACTCGGCGACATGTGGGGAAGCGTCTACCCACGCCACGGTTTTCTGGTGCAGCCCGACGATTTCAAGGCGGCTGCCGTGATGGCTCAGCGCGCCAGTGACTTCATCACTCGCGTTGGCCAGCCGCATGTCTACCTGCCGTTGCAGCCGATGCCCGCGCCTGGCTACTGGCCGCCGCAGCCGGTACTGGAGAACAACGTCAATAACCATCGCTGGCAAATGCTCGTCCCGGTGACCCAAAGCACCTGCGCCATCTTCCCCAGCCCAACGATCCAGAGCGCCGACGGCGCCTATGCCTGGGCGCTGTGGCGGCCCTACCGCTGCTGCCAGCGCATGGGCCAGACCTTCCTGTCCAGCATCGATTTTGACGGAGGCCAATGATGAAGACCCTCTCGCTCGGTCTGCTGTGCTTCCTCGTCTATGCCGTGGGCCACGCCGCCGAGAACGGCTACCACCTTGGTGACCAGGCCCAGGTCCTGGACGACCGGGTGATGTACACCATCGGCGGTGGTTCGGCGGCAGGAGCGCCCTCCTCGCTCTACCGACCCAATGGCCTCGGTGTAGGCATGTCGTGGCGCGCCAACATGATGTGCGGAAACATGAACCTCTCGAACACCCTGCAGAACCAGCTCAATGGCGCCACCCAGGGTTTCCAGCAAATCATGGGCAACGTCATCCAGAACGCCACGCAGGCCGTCATGTCGCTGCCGGCGATGATCATCCAGCGGGCCAATCCCGGGCTGTATGAGCTGCTCAGCAATGGAGTGCTGCAGGGACGGATCGACTTCGACCGCTCCAAGCTCACCTGCCAGGCGATGGCGGCGAAGATGGCCGACAAAGTCGACCAGGCCGGCTGGGGTGCGCTGGCGCAGAACCAGGAGATGCAGCACAACCTCGAGCAGTCCGGCGGTGATGCCGTGACGGCGGTGAAGGACACCGAAGCGAACAACGGCAACAACGGCGTCAGCTGGGTCGGCGGGCAAAAAGCCGGTGGCAACGGCCAGCAACCCATCCGGGTCACTTCGGACGTCGTCAAAGCCGGCTACAACCTGCTGCACAACCGGGCGGTCGAGGATACCTCAGCACTGGGTTCGAGTTGCCAGAATGGCGCCATCTGCCAAGCCTGGTCGAGTCCCGAGGAGGCCTCCGAGTGGGCGACACGCGTGCTCGGGGAAACCGAGGTTCAGACCTGCGACGACTGCGAGACGCTGCGAGTAACCGCCGGTACCGGCCTGTCGCCGCTGATCCAGGAAACCTACACGGAAAACCTGGAAGGCTTGCAACGCATGGTCTCAGGCGCCGAGCAGCCGACACCGGAGAACCTCGGCAAAGTCTCCAGCCCCTTGTTGCAGGTATCCCGCGGTGTCATCGAGGGGCTGCGCGACGACCCCGACCAGAGCCTGCTGGCTCGGCGCCTGGCCAGCGAAACTGCCCTGTCGAGCGTGATCTACAAAGCGATGCTGCTGCAGCGCACGCTGTTCGCTGGCAGCCACGAGCCAAACGTGGCTTCGGCGCAGCCCGCCACCAGCGCCCTCAACAGCAACGTCGAAACGCTGGAGCGCGAGATCCGCCTGCTGAAAACCGAGCTGCAGGTGCGCCAGTCGCTGGCCACCAACACCGCCAGCCTGGTCCTTGATCGCCACACCGGCGGTGCCGACGCCTCGCGTAGCATCGATCAGCGTGATCCGCAGCCGGACCGTTTGCGCCGAGCCGAACAGGAGAGGAGCACACCATGATCTTGATTTCGGTGAGATCCACGCTCGCACTTGTGCTGATGATGCTCGGCGCCATGCTGGGCATTTTGTTGATTGCTTGGATGGCGCTGCACCTGTCCGTGACCCAGTTCAATTGGCTCGAACCTGCACGAGGGACAACGCCCTACTTCGCGTGCTGGCGCGCGCTCTTGTACACCCTGATTTTTGCCGGTTGGGCCGCAGCGTTGCGAAGGCGGCCCACGCCTGCAGATCAACAACGGCTAAAGCGCCTGGGATTGATCGGCTTCAGCTCGATCATCCTGGTCGAACTGTCTCGCGTGTGAGGTGCAACCATGAACATGAGCACCAACAGCTACCTCGAGTATTACCTTTCGCTGCTGGCCTGGATCATCAATAACGGCATCTGGAATACATTGGCGGACACCGGGCTGTTCGCCGCTCCGTTCGGCGCGATCATCCTGCAGGAATGGCTGTCGGCCCGCCAACAGGGTGCCGACGAGGGCAACAAGGGGCTGCTGTCGATCCCTCGCGTCGAGAACCGGCTGTGGATGAGCTACGTGGTCATTCTTTTTGGCTGCATGCCGTTTTTCCCGCTCAACCTTTCATCGGTGAGCTTCGACGATGCTGCGAGCCAGCGCTGTGGCGTCTCCATGGCCAAGCCCGCGCACACTGCCTGGGGCACGACTTTCAACACCATCGGCGAGAAATCAGCGAACGTGCCGCTGTGGTGGTTCCTGGTGCATGCCATGAGCAAAGGCATCACCGCCGCCGCGACCGCGTCGATCCCCTGCGCACCGGACATCCGTGCGATGCGTATGGAGATCGACAGCTCGCGGATCAACGACCAGGTGCTGTTGCAGGAGGTCGCCGATTTCACCCGGGACTGCTACGGCTTTTCGCGCTCACGGCTGTTTACCAACCGGCCCGAACTGGACGAATCACAGAGCCACGACGCCTCTTGGATCGGCTCGACATACCTGCTCAATACACCGGGCTACTACGACACCGATCGCTCGCGAACGCCCAGGATCGATTGGCCATACGACGAAACCCGGGATACCTCGCTGCCCCAGCTCGACAACGGTGCTGGTTATCCCACCTGCAAGCAGTGGTGGAGCGATGGCACCATCGGATTACGTGATCGCTTGGTGGCCGAGGTCGATCCATCGCTGATGTCGCAGTTGCGGAGCTGGCTGACTGGGCGCAGCACCACCGAGATCGAAGACGCTACCTTGCGTGAGCTGGTGAGCCCACGGCAGCAGTCATTGAGCATGGCACCTGGGCAGGTGTTCCAGGACTATGGCAGCAGTGCCCGAGGCGGCTCCCTGACGCAAGGTCTCAACAACCTGGCCACCAACACCGGCCTCGCTTTGGGCTCGTTCAGTAATTTCCCGGCGATGAATGCGCTTCGTGCCGCCTTGCCGATGGTCCAGGCCTTCCTGATCATGGGCACGATCATCAGCTTGCCACTGGTGCTGCTGATTAGCACCTACCAGTTAAAGGCGCTCATGACGATCACGTTCGCGCTTTTCACCCTCCACATGCTGACATTCTGGTGGGAGCTCGCGCGATGGATCGATTCGAGCATGCTGGAAACGCTATACAACCAGGTCTCTGCCACCGATCAGGCGCTATTATCGTTGCCGACTGCAGGCTTCATGGACGGCACAGTTACCGCGCAGGTAATTGAATACGTGATGGGTGCGATGTTCGTAGTGCTGCCGATGTTTTTCCTCGGCGTAATGAGCTGGGCGGGGTACAACGTGGGAAGTGGCGTACAGACCCTCCTGACTCGCGCGACGGATGGCGCCCAAGCACAGGCAGAGAAGGGAACCTCACAGCTCATGTCAGCAGCCAAAAAATCAAGATGACCCGTTATCTAGGCGTACCGTTGTCATCGTACATTTCTGGGTATAAGAGATGATGTCGTGGGTGATTCATTTCATGGATACGAGGTTGCCTATCAGTACTGATGGGGAGCATCGCAATAGTCCAAATAGCCACCATCACGACTGCAATGAAGAGCGCGCACGATGCAACGGCGAGAACGAGGAGAAACTTGAAAGCGAGCAAGCCCACTTTGCGATACTGGGCCGGAACAAACGCCCAAACCCGTGATCGCAGAATGCGGGTTTCGAGCTGATTTGCCACGCGCCCTGTGCGAACAGCAGCGCGAATTATATGCCTGCCAAGAATAGTACGACCGGCAATCGAAGAGGCTTGATGAGTCATTCAACACCGCCCTTCTCTGCTCATAATTACGAGCTAGAGAGAATTTGGATACAAGCTAAAGCTTACTCCTGTTCCGCCGATTTCAATGACCGCTGATCACCTCGTTTAGTAGTGGTGATCACTGGTGGCACTCCCCGGACTCACATCGCTCTGACTCACATAAAACGCCCTTGACGCTCCGCTCAGCCGCTTGTTAAACCAGATCTGCAAGCGCTGGTTTCCCAGCACCCAGGTAGCCATGACCTTCGAGGCTACGTCACACATGTGATGGTTGTCCCAAATGCGATTAGCGTTCGGCAGCTCGCATGGTCATCGTTCCCACGGTGATGAACGCCCTCTAAATCCCCAGGCTTCCAAGCCTGCACCTTCGACGCGTCTACTCAAACCATTTCAGTGCTGGGAATTCTCCCGCACGGGTGGCATTCCTCCGCACCTTTTGGAGGATTTCATCATGCTGCGCTTCACAGGCTCTGAACTTCACGCGGTGTTAGCCGAGGCCGGTATCAATGGCTGCAAAGTGATGCTGGTCAAGGATCACGGCGTTTACCTGATGGCCGAGATCGGCGAGAGCAAACCCGATGGAAGCGGACGCAAGCGAGTGGCGTATGCCACTGGCTGCAACCCCGAGGTCGACGACTTCGATACCTGGTGGAATCGCGCTAAAGACGAATTCGGCGGTGACGATTTCGCTGAGTACTTCGACATCGAAGATCCTGTCCTGGCCAGTCTTCGCGGGACAGCAGGATCTTTGGTGGTAGAAGCCACTTCCACTCACCTGTACTTGGCCGCCGAGGTCGAGCCGACGGGAAAAACTTAACCACTTGACCTAAGTCACAGGCGCTTCCAGAGGGCTCGCTGTCGGGACCTCTGGAAGCGCCTTTCCGGGTGCCTTCCGTTCCATCCGAGGTCGCCATTTATCAGAAAGCTAAAGCGCCCAGCCTTCCTTGGAACGCTCTGGATAGGCGTATTTGCGTTGTTCCTGAGTGGCCATTGACCACCGCTCAACACAGGTTTTTTACTGCTTAGGCACTCCCAGCTCGCGGCAATATTTACAGCGACTAAGCCCCGCCACACTTCGACTGAGGTGCTCGCGCGATCTACTCTGGAGGTACTCATGTCAAGCCACTGCAGCCTCTCCACGGCCGTCGTGCTCAGCCCTGGCGTATGGCAGCAACTCATGGAGCCTGGCCCAGGAAACGTCGCCGCAGATCAGGTAGCACAACGTCTGGCCATCCTGCTCACCAGTGCTCTGGCGGCTGCTACTCATTCGTCACCCTGTCCAACTGATCTGCACATTCAGTTGCCACAGGACGGCGCGCCATCTGCGGCCGAACAACTTTCGCTGTTGCAGTTGGCCCACATCACGCCACGTAGCGCCCCTTCCTTCCTGCACATCCGCTTGCCAGCTGAGCATTCGGTGGATCTCACAGTCCTCTGACACGACCAGCACTTCCTCTGCCCTTACCCCAACCGGGAACACCTCCCGGATGGGGTGGCGTTCCCCTTCACAATCGGAGAACGTCATGTCCGACATCTATCTGGACGTCACCAACAAAATCGTCAGCGCCCTGAGCCAAGGCGTGATCCCCTGGATCAAGCCCTGGACCACCACAGGTTCAAGCGCTGACGGTCCTTTTCCCATCAACGCCATCACTCGGCGTCCCTACGCCGGCATCAACATTCCGCTACTGTGGGCGGAGGCGCGACTGCGAGGCTTCACCCAAGATCGCTGGCTGACCTACAACCAGGCGCGCAAAGGCGGAGGCCATGTGCGCAAAGGCGAGCAATCCACCCTCGCGGTGCTGTACAAACCGTTGAGCAAGGAAGCGCACGACGAGGACGGCCAAGTCGTTCGTGATGAACAGGGCAATATCAAGATGGTGCAGTTTGCGCTGCTGCGGACACACTGCCTGTTCAACATCGAGCAGACCGAGGGCTTGCCGGGCGAGGAGCCAGCCTCCGCTGACCACGCCGAGCCCACGACCTTCATCGATCATGAACCGGCAGAGCAACTGCTGGTCGCCAGCGGGGCGCGCATCGACCATCGCTACGGCGATGATGCGTTCTATCAGCCGATTCGTGATTTGATCCAACTGCCTACGAAGGCGCAGTTCGAAGACGTCGGCAGCTACTACGCAACGGCGCTGCATGAGCTCACGCACTGGTCCGGCCATCGCACTCGTCTGAACCGTGACGGTATCACCGACGGGCATGCATTCGGCTCCACGGCGTATGCCTTCGAGGAACTGGTCGCAGAAATGGGCGCCGCGTTTCTATGCGCACTCACCGGTACTGCGGGTGAGTTGCGTCACGAGGAATACTTGGCGTCCTGGCTGAAGATACTCAAGGAAGACAAACGAGCCATTTTCCGCGCCAGTGGCCAGGCCCGAGAAGCTTCTGAGTACCTGTTGGCCTTGCAGTCTAATCAAGCCACAGATACGCCAACTCGTCTCACGGCGTAATTCCACTCACCCAGCAAAAAGGCCCCTATCCGGGGCCTTTATGTTGTCTGCAGCGCGACTTTTGCCGCTGTCAGCAAGTCAGTGATTACTGTACCCAGCTCTCGACGGTGTCCGAGCCGTGCTCCTGCTTCCACTGTTTGAGGATCTTGTGGTTGCCGCCCTTGGTTTCCACAACCTCACCGCTCTGCGGATGCTTGTAGCGTTTCACCTCGCGAGGCTTGCGCTGGCTGCTGCTGGACGCACTCGCGGTCGGTACGCTCAGGCCCTTGGCCGGATCCAGAATGCTAATTACCTGGCGCAGGCCCATGCCGTACTCTTCCAGCAACGCTTTGAGTTTCTGTTCAAACTCGATTTCCTGCTTCAAACCGGAGTCGTTTTTCATGGCATCCAGCTGTTGCAGCTGCGCGGCCAGTTGCGCTTCCAGTGCTTTGAACTCGGCAAGTTTGGACATGAATAATATTCCTAGGCGTGGGACAAGTGCTGGGATAATAACTGAGACTGCGGATTTAGCCGAGGGTTTACTTAAAGCGCACGCGCTCTTGCGAGGCGTCGATTAAAACGACCTCGCCTGGTTATTCAGGTGCTGACACAGGTGCGCCACAAGTTGCCTCGGGTTTGAGCTGTTCCCGATCTTAAACACGATATCGCGCTGGCTGCGGGGCAGCTTTTTCGCACAGCGTTTGGCCGCTGACCGGATGGCCGTATCCGTGCCATGAATCCGATCGGCCAATAACACGATCAATACCGCATCACTCAACGTCATCCGCACCCCTGCTCTAGCAATGATGCCGGGCAGTCTACGCCCTGAACAAAGGGACCGCTATTCCGAGAGGCCGCCGATCCCGATGGACCTGGCTTCGAATTATCACACACGCGAAAAAGGCCAAGGCGGTAAAGGGTAACGGCGGTAATGGAAGGGGGCGCAAGGGTAAGAGGCTTATCCGAAAAGGCAAAAGGACCTCCCGAACGAACAGCAGGTCATGCGATGAAAAGCTGGTGGTTGAAAATTCGAAAAGGCGAGCCGGCAGAGCTCACTCCCACTCCCATCGCCGAGGGCTTCCTGCTCCCCCAGTCGGCCGAATCTCTGCTCGACGTAGATCACCGGAAAAGGCTGCTCGAACGTATCTGGCAGTATACGGCCCTCTCCGAAGCGCAGTTTGATCGGCTCTACCTCGAGCCCATCCGCCGTTACGCCGGCTACGTACAGCAATTCCCGGCGAGCGAAAGCCATCATCACGCCTATCCCGGGGGCATGCTCGATCACGGATTGGAGCTGGTGGCCTGCAGCTTGAAGCTGCGCCAGTCCTACCTCCTCCCCAGTGGCGCAGCACCGGAAGACCAAGCTGCACAAGCCGATGCCTGGAGCGCCGCGATTGCCTACGGTGCCTTGCTCCATGACATCGGCAAAATCGCCGTCGACCTGCAGGTGGAGTACTTGAACGGCGAGCCTTGGCATCCCTGGCACGGCCCGCTGAACCATCCCTACCGTTTTCGTTACAACCTAGCCCGCGATTACAAGCTGCACGGCGCCGCGGCAGGGCTGCTCTATACCCAGATCCTATCGCCCGCGCTGCTCGACTGGCTCAGCGATTACCCCGAATTGTGGAGCCAATTGCTGTTCCTGCTCGCCGACCACTACGAGCACGCTGGGACCCTCGGGGAATTGGTGCTGCAGGCGGACCGGGTGTCCACCGCGCAAAACATCGGTGGCAATCCCGCGAAGGCCTTGCAGGCGCCCAAGCACTCCCTGCAGCACCACTTGCTGACGGGGCTGCGCCATTTGGTCAAGAATGAGTTCAAACTCAACCAGCCCGGCGCAGCCGGCTGGCTCACCGCTGACCATCTATGGTTGGTCAGCAAGACCGCAGCCGATAAGCTGCGCGCACATCTGCTGGTTCAGGCCGTGGACGGTATTCCCTCCTCCAACATCGCCTTGTTCGATGAGCTGCAGTCCCATGGATTGGTGGAAGCGACACCGGAAGGTAAAGCAGTGTGGAACGCCACTGTCACGGACGGTGATTGGCAGCATCGCTTCACCTTCCTCCGCCTACAGCCGAGCCTGATTTGGGCCGATGAGCTCCGACCTGAATTTTTCGGTGGCACTCTCAAGCCGACCATGGACCCATCCCTGCCGACTGATGAAGCCAAGGAGTCGGCTTTGGCTGGGCCACAGATTGCAGCGGCAGCAAAACAGCCCGTTATGCCGCTAAGTCAGGAGTTTGACTATCTCGACGATCTGATGGACATGCTGCAGGAGCCGACGGACCTCCAGGCTGGACCAACTTCGGAAAGCCTCCGGCCTACCACTTCGTCGGGCCAGGATGACGCGGGGTTAGCGTTTATCGAGTGGCTGCGCGAAGGCATTCGCAGTCACCACTTAGTGGTCAACGACAGCAAGGCAAAGGTCCACACCGTGGACGGCACTTTCTTCCTGGTCACGCCCGGCATATTCCAACGCTATACAGCCGAGCATCTAGGGCAGCCTGAGGGAAACGATCATCAAGAACCTTGGCGGCGCATTCAACGTCATTTTGAGAAGCTGGATGTCCATGTGAAAAAGTCCAATGGCCAGAATATTTGGAGCTGCAAAGTAAGAGGACCCCGCAAAGCCAGTTCATTGAACGGCTACTTGCTACGCGACGCCAGGTCAATTTCAGATGAGCTCCCCAGCAACAATCCGTTTTTGACTTTGATGCTTTGAACCCCTCAACTACCTATTCGCTTATTTTTGAACCGTGTGAGATGTGGCAGTCATAACTGGTGCTGCTTATAGTTTTGGTGGCTCTGATGGAGACAAAAAGTATTTCAAACTCCGCACCTGCTTCTGTAAACTAGCAGGTCAAACCAGATCTATTCCTCACCAAGGCCGTAATGGTTCTGGACGGCGAAATAGACAACGCTTACCCGGCTCGCTGGCTGGATCGCGTAAAAGTAGAAGCAACTGATGGACGTAAACTTATCTACGTCATCGATGAGCCCTAAGGCGATCCGGGGAAGAACCTGACCACCCCTCATGAGGCGATGCCCCGTGCACACCAATGACGGCCGCACAAGGCTGGGGCAAGCTGCTGCAAGGTCTCCGGCCGCTTAAGAGATAGGAATAGCGGGTTTTAGCAGGTCGATCAGCACTCGGACACAGCCAGGCAGAGCGTTTAGCTCTCGAACCAGGATGCTTCGCTCCCTTAATCGATCCTCTTCACTAAAGGCTTCATCGTCTGTTGGTGCCGCACAGTTGCTGACTCCGGAATGATCCCGATACCAACACCTGCCTCCACCATCCGCCAGATCGAGCTAGTTGCTTGGATACGCCAATTGAGAGATTTTCCAAGACCGCTGACCTTCTCTCGCACGAATACATGGAGCGTACTGCGCTGCTGAAGCCTAACCTGTGGGTAGGAAAGCGTATAGCTGCCGGCATGTATGCCTGCACCGGCGTCCTCTCAGGCCTCCATCTGCGTAACAAGACCGGCAAAGGTAGCCGTGTCGACTTCAGCATGTTGGAGAGCTAGTTGAGTAGATAGGCTAGCCACACTGCTACACATATGACGGCGCCCCTCCTCCACGCGCCGGCGCTTCGCACTCGATCATCTACCCCTGTGGGCCAATTCCCTGCCAGCGAAGGTGAGGTCGTGATGCTGGGTCAGCAGAATGAGCGCAAATAGGCATTGCTCTGCGAAAAGTGCTCAAGAAGCCAGAGCGGTAGTATGACGCACGCATCAAACCGAACGCCCATCGCTCCGCTAACCACGAAGAGCTGCGCGCGATCATCGTTGAAAAATTCGCTGAGCAAGGCACGGAAGTCGTAATAGACCGATGGATAAAGCCCCATCGCTAACGCGAATGCCAACAACATGTACCAGGTGTGGGAGCACCCTCACGCGCCCAGAATACAACCTAAGCCAGCTCTCAGCGACACACATGCCCAGCTCGAGAACAGAAGGTCTGACGTCAATAAAAAAGCTCCAATTTACGACTAGCTTCACCTTTACGACTGCAGCCCAATGAGCAATGATAGCGTTTTGACTCCAATACTGGATTGATCATGGAAGGATTCTGGGCAGGTGCCGTCAAGTATTGCGGCATCAGTGCTGTGGCAGGCTTGGTGGGTTATACCGTCTACCCGCAGATCATTGCATCACCCTATCTGAAAAACCTTACGCATACTGAGCTCTTCGCTCTGCTGGCATTAATCGTGGTGGTCGTTTTCGGTCTTTGCCTGGCGCTGGTGAATGCCGGCCTCAAGCCAAAAGCCGGGAGCAATACCGTCACCCTCAAACGCACCACCGTGCATGGAAATGTCCAAGCCGGTAACAATACCACTTACGAAAAGAAATGAATAAGGCTAACTTGTGGGGTGCCCGAGTAGATGGCAATGTCCGGGTGGGTGATGATACCAATTACATTATCAACACTCCCCCGCCTGATCCCGCTGCTCTCTCACGACTCTTAGCGCAAATTCAGGAGCTAAGTGAGAGTGATGAAGATTTCCAATATTTCATCGGACGCCTAGACTTTTTTACCAACCAGAAAACTCAAATACCCGTTATTGGCCTTGAGCAGAAACTCCTTAACGGCGGAAGGAATGACCTCCTTGAGATAGCAATTGAGCGGAAGGATGCTTTTGCAAAGCGCCTATTCAAATCACAATTGAATCGAAGGCGCCAAGGCATTTTCCTCTACATCCTTCAAAAGATAAGTTTTGCTTTCGAAGAGCAGATTCGGCCATTAATGAAACAGGGTATCCCCAACGAAGTTATCGACAGTGTTATTTTAAAAGGCATAGTTGACACGATTTATCACGAGGTCATGGCCGAAGACTTCACCATTGACCAGTACATGATATCCGGCATGTTGTATTTCCTGACGGGTAAATGCCACCTGATCTGGGAGAAATCATAATGCTGATGTATCATCCTGCCTTCGACGTCAACCATTGCCTCTACAGAATTGTGTCAATTTTGCACGCAACTCGCGAAACTCCGATCAGTTGGCCGCTCCTTAGAATGCTCGATTTTTATTACCTATTCCCGAGCCAACTCAAGAAAATTCAGCCTTGGCCACGCGAAATTTCCAAGCTAAAAGCGCTGGTAACGAAGATTCCAGAGCAGTTCGAGGAGATGACTAACCCTGCACGTACGTTCTTTGAACTCGAAACGTTCCAAAAATCTGCAACACTCGAGCTCATCGCGAAGGGTGTCATTTCCAAATCGGCATTTGATAAAGGCATCATGGAGCTAGAGCCAGAATCCCTACCTTCTGCATACATCGACCTCCTAGCGGCAGATGACTTCCTCAGAAGCGATACCTTTGGCGTGATCGCCAAAGGACTTCCAATTTTACAGTTCAACGGATCGAACGGTCTCAAATCGCGCTCCGGATTGATGGAGTACATATATGACCTCTAAGCCATCGACATTCTTCATCAACAGATTCATTATCGGCAAAGGTGGAAAGGCCGTTTATGACGAGACGTTCCACAGAGGCGTTAACATCATCCGTGGAGCTAACAGCGTAGGTAAGTCCACTATCATGGACTTTTTGTTCAGCTGTTTGGGCGGCGATATCGCTGAAGACCGATGGAACCAGGAAGCAAGATTATGCGATGCCGTCTTCGCAGAAATCGAGCTCGACGGGCACGTCCTGACGATTCACCGCCAAATACAGCCTGGCAGAAAGCCTCCCATGAACTTTTTCGACGGGAGCTATGATCAGCTGCTAGCCCTGAACTCAGCCGCTGTATGGCAGAGTTACGGTCTCAATCGAACCGATGAGAAGCTCAGCTTTTCCCAGCAAATCTTCGAATTATTGAACTGGCCCCACAGCCAGACCGACGACTTTGCAAACCTGACCATCCACCAGATTCTGCGTCTGATCTACGTTGACCAGGGTACCGCGGTGAACAAGATACTGCGCGCTGAGCACTCTCAGTTCGACAAGCCCAGCATGCGACAGGCTATCGGAGACTTTCTGCTCGGCCTGGACGACCTCGGCATCTACGCGCTGAAGCAGCAGCTTTCAAAAGCCGAATCTGAATTCGCCAAGATTGACGGTCAGCTGGACTCCATTTACCGGTACGTATCCCCTTCTGAAGGAGTGCTGCGCGAGGCTTCACTGCAGACGGCAATCGACAACGCTACCCACGAACTCAAAACGTTGCTTGGGCGCCGTGAAGCACTTTTGGCACAGCCCGAAGACGCGAATTCGACCGACGAACTCAAGGCCAAAGCCGCCCAAGCTAGCCAAGAGATCGCCTACCTTACGAAGGAAATCGACATCAGGACTGCCAAACAAGCAGAAATGGTTAATGAAATTCTTGAATCAGAACTTTTCATTGCAGCGATCGAGTCCCGCATCAAGGCACTAAAGGAGTCGCGTACCGCCTACGACTTCTTCGGCGAAGTCAGGTTCAAGTTCTGCCCAAGCTGCCTGTCCGCATTGTCGGACGCGGGGCGAGAAAAGTGTCATCTGTGTAAAACCGAGCTAGATGATAAATCCCGAGAGGCCTCTTACCTGGCGGCGTTGAACGAGCTGATGTTTCAAAAGAAGGAGAGCACAAAGGTATTAGTCGAGCTGCGCACCAAGCTCAGCGAGCATGCCCGCTATCTCACATCCAATCAACGCACGCTTCAAACAGCCAAGGCCAATCATATTGCGGCATTGCGAATGAGCTCTGACCGAGTCCTTCAGCTGAATGAAGTTTCTGCCAACATAGGAACGATTGAGGAACGCATAAAAAACTTAGAAACCAAGGCACAGTTGGTTACTGCAATCGAGGGGCTGATCAAAAGGAAAGAAAGCCTAAACAGCTCAATGTTGGACTTGAACGAAAAAATCAAAGAAAACAAAGCGAAGACCAGTGATCGTCGGGAGCTAATCGAAAGCAAGATCTCTGAAAAAACTGTTGAGCTTCTGAAGATGGATGGCGGATTCGAACCTGCTTTCAACAATGCCAAAGCCGTTATGTTCGATTTCGCTAAAGACTTCATGCTCGTCGATGGGCGGTCGAAATTCTCTGCCAGTTCCGAAACCGTCCTGAAGAACAGTTTTCATCTCGCGATCCTTTTGGAGTCGTTGGAAGACGCCACCATGCGCTATCCGCGCCTGTATCTACTTGATAACACCGAAGATAAAGGAATGGGGCCCGATCGCAGCCAGAACTTCCAGAGAGTGCTCGTCGGAGCGCTGTCCGAGTACAGCGCCGAGTCGTACCAAGTCATCATGACCACTTCAATGGTTGACCCAGTACTAGACAAGTCTGAGTGTTGCGTAGGCCCTCATTACGCCAAAGGCATGCACACTTTAAATCTCTGAAGCCTAACCTCTGCCCCTGGTGCTTCCGATGAGTCGATGAGGGACAAGGCTCACGCACCCACTGAGCCCCTTCAGCGCGACAGCGCCATTTAACCCAAGACCTTGCCCGCCTAGCAGCGGGCTTTCTTTTGCCGCACAGAATGTGAAAGCACGGGACCTCACCCATGCCCTACCAGACGATTCCCTTCAGCACCTTCCTGGTTATTCCGACTTGCACAGGCGTACTCCGCCTCCGCCCGGGTTGGGTAGTTTAAAACCAGCCGTGTTTTACCATGGATATCGTAGAGATCGTACCCAATACCAAGGACGGCTGGGACGCCTATACGACGAGGAAATTGCTCTTTCTCTGGCATGGCGGGGATTACAACAAAGCGTGTCTGCATGACCATCCCTCTTCGGAGCAGTCCTTAAGTATTAGTCCTTTTAAATTAAAGCATCAAGGCATCTCATAGTGGACTGGCGTTGAGATGTCGCCATGAAGAGGTGCTCGTGGACAGAGCACTGCTGTAGGTTGATCCCAGGCTGCCACGCACCGGCCGCACGTGGCTGTTGATTGGAATCCATGAGCATTGTGGCTTACCACGGATTTAGCGCTTTCTCCGAGTAGGGGTATAAGTATGGGTATTTCTGCAGGGCCTAGATTTATCACCGCCCATAAAAAAATCCAGTCACCGCTAAGTGACTGGATTTTCTGGAGTTTTTTGGTCGGGATGGCGTGATTCGAACACTCGACCCCTTGCACCCCATGCAAAAACCATATGGGTCGGTAGCGGTCCGTCGTGACCGGCTGCTATCGACCCAAAGCAGACAGTCGCGGGGGCGGAGATCTCAATGGTTGCCCGTTACTTCTCTATCACCAGCCGCACGCATGGCTGAGGGCGAAAGCAGCCATCCACGATTGGCTGCTACGCCCAGCGCTGCCTTTCGCTGTACGCAATCGGAGCTCCATAACGAGTATCTAATGTCTGTCCGTCCGTCTTTCGACCTGGTTGCTCGAAACGAACACTATCAGCGCCATTAAGCAAACCGAAGTCTGGATAACTCCTAAGCTAGACACCGGCGGGTATTCCAGAACCGATACCAGCCAGGTAGTGATCGCTGCAGCGCCCATCGTCATAAAGCCGAGCAATGCCGATGCAAGCCCCGCCTGCTTGCTGAATGGACCCATGGTGATGGCCGTGCCCAGCGGGTTGGCCAGGCCCATACCCCAGAGAAAGGTCGCCATCGACAGCGAGTACCAACCAAGGCCTGGATAGCTCGGACCGACCAGCAGAAGGCAGCCGGCTGACATTGCGGTGGCCAGGCCCAGGGTCGCGACCGTACGACTGCCAAAGCGACGGGCCAGGCGCGGCGCTGCCATGCCGGCAGCGAATACCACGAATACGGTGACAGCGAAGTACAGCCCTGCCTGCAAGGACGACAATCCCATGCCGCTCATCAGGACCGCTGGTGCGGCTGCGAAGGAAGCGAATAGCCCACTCATAAGCAAGCTCACTGCAGCACCCGGGAGGATGAAGCGGCCATCGGTGATCAGCCGGCAGTAAGCACCCACTACCTGCGGTATCGACTGCGTGGTTCGGCGTTCAGGCGGCAGCGTTTCGCCAAGGCCACGCGCGTAGCAAAACGCGATCACAACAGCAGCGACTCCAACCATCACGAAAATCGCTCGCCAACCCAGCGCGGTAGTCAGGAGACTGCCGAGCAACGGTGAGAAACCGGGGGCTGTCGCGGTGGCGATCATGGTCAGCGACAGCGCTCGCGCCAGGGTTTCGCCTTCGAACAGGTCGCGTGCAATGGCGCGAGCCAGCACAGCGGCTGCGCAAACGCCCAGCGCTTGGATTACTCGTCCGGCTATCAGCATATCGAGTGAGCCGGCAAAGCCGGCGACCAACGTGCCTGCTACGAATAGCGAGAGACCACCGAGAACGAGCCGCCTACGGCCGAAACGATCCGCCAGCGGCCCAACCACCAATTGTGCGAGCGCAAAGGTGATGAAGAAGCTGGAAAGCGTCAGGCCCAGCTCGCGAGACGATACGCCAAGCTGCTGGCCGATGTCCGGAAATGCGGGAAGGATGATGTTGGTGGATAGAATGCTGATCGCCGAAAGCGCAGCCAGCAAAGCCACGACGTTACCGGTCAGCGGCGTGCCGCTCTGTACCGGTATCACGCTGTCGCTCGCTGCTTGGTGCTGCCCGTTCATGGCGTTGCCTCCCAGCGGCGGAACAACACGCTGGCATTCACACCGCCGAAACCGAAACCATTGGACAGCGCATGGGTGATCGGCATTTTGCGCGCGCTCAGCGCAACCAGATCGAGACCCGCCGCGGCTTCGTCCGGGTTGTTCAGGTTCAGTGTCGGCGGCACGATCTGGTCGCGTAGCGCCAGCACCGTGAAGATCGCTTCAATGCCGCCGGCAGCCCCCAGCAAGTGGCCGGTCGCGGATTTGGTCGAGCTGATCGCCACGCCTGCTTCAGGGCCGAACAGCGCCTGAATGGCTGTCAGCTCGCCGCTGTCGCCAACCTGGGTGGAGGTGGCGTGGGCGTTGATGTGCTGCACATCGCCTGGGCTCAGGCCCGCCTGTCGCAGCGCCTGTTGCATGGCGCGCAGGGCACCGCTGCCATCCTCGGGCCCGGCGGTGAGGTGATAGGCATCAGCACTGGTGCCGTAGCCCACCAGTTCGGCCAACGGCGTGGCACCGCGCGCGAGGGCGTGCTCCAGTGACTCGATCACCAGCAGCCCGGCACCTTCGGCCATCACAAAACCGTCGCGGTCACGATCAAACGGGCGCGAGGCCTGCTGCGGGTTTTCGGCGAAACCGGTGGACAACGCGCGCGCCGCGGCAAAGCAGCCAAGGGTCACGCGGTCGATAGCCGCTTCCGTACCGCCGCAGATGGCGATATCGGCCTCACCGTTTCTGATCAGGCGAGCGGCATCGCCAATGGCCTGAACACCGGCGGCACATGCGGTGACCGGCGCGCCAAGCGGACCTTTGAAACCGTTGCGAATGGACACCTGCCCCGCTGCCATGTTGGCCAGGAACGAGGGTGCGGAGAACGGCGACAGCCTGCGCGGCCCACGTGAGTCGGTGGTGCGCACGGCCTCGGCCATGGCACCGAACCCGCCTACACCGGACGCGATGACGGTTGCGGTGCATGCCTGCTCGGCTTCGCTGCTCGGGTGCCAGCCTGCCTGCTCCAGCGCTTCATGAGCGGCAATCAGCGCAAACTCGATGAAGCGGTCCATCTTCTTGCGTTCTTTCAGCGCGATGATCTGCTCGGGTTGATAGCCCGCCAGCGCGTCTTCCTCGAACGTGGGTACCTGACCGCCCACCGCTACGCCCGTGCCTTCGGTGATTGGCGCGGGCAGCGTGCGAATGCCCGAGCGCCCGGCCAGCAGTCGACGCCACACTTCCTCTACACCACAGCCCAATGGCCCGACGATGCCGGTACCGGTGACCACGATGCGCCTCTGTTGCTGAACGTTGTTCATTGGAACCTCTTTGTGTCGGTCGGCGTTCGCCCTGGCGGCAGGAGAACGCATGGCCGGGAGCTACGTCAGGCTTTCGCCGTAACGTGCGAATCTTCGGCGGGGCCGCTGGGGCGGATCCTGAACCAGATGGAGTACATCGCCGGCAAAAACACCAGGGTCATGATGGTGCCGACAAAGGTGCCACCGATGAGGGTATAAGCCAGGGTTCCCCAGAACACCGAGTGCGTCAGTGGAATGAAGGCAAGAATCGCTGCCAGTGCGGTCAGCAGCACAGGTCGGGCGCGCTGTACGGTGGCTTCGACCACCGCATTGAACGGGTCCAGGCCCTCGTTCTCGTTGTGATGGATCTGCCCGATCAGGATCAGCGTGTTGCGCATCAGGATCCCCGACAGCGCAATCAGCCCGACCAGGGCGTTGATGCCGAACGGTTGATGGAACAGCAGAAGCACCGGTACCACGCCGATCAAACCCAGGGGCGAGGTGAGAAACACCATTACCATCGCCGAGATTGAGCGTACCTGCAGGATGATGATCAGCAGCGTCAGGGCGATCATGATCGGCAGCAGCGGCAAAATCGCCTGGCTGGCTTTGCCAGATTCCTCGATAGAACCTGCCATTTCGATGCGGTAGCCAGTTGGCAAGGTTTCGATGATCGGCTGTAGGTCTTTCCACACCGCTGCCGAGACGTCTGGCGGCTGCAGCTCTTCGGCGATGTCACCTCGCACGGTGATGGTCGGCGTGCGGTCACGACGGCGCAGAATCGGGTCCTCCATACGGACATCGACCTCACCGACCTGCGACAGCGGAATGCGCTGGCCAGCTGAGCCAACCAGTGTGAAACCCTCGATCTTCGACGGATCGAGACGGATATCCCCCGCTGCTCGGCCGATCACCTGCACCGAGCGAATGTCTTCGCGCACCGTAGTGATCGGCACGCCGTTGAGCAGGAACTGCAGCTGTTGGGCAACGGCGTTCGAGCTCAGGCCAACGGCCTGCAGGCGATCCTGATCCAGCGAGAAATGCAGCGTTGGCACCAGAGGACCCCAGTCGCTGTTCACGGTTCTCATCATCGGGCTGGCTTGCAACACGCCCTGCACACGGGTGGCAATTTCGCGCAGTTGCACCGGGTCCGGCCCCATCACCCGATAGGCCACCGGGTACGGCGAGTACGGGCCGAAGACCAGTTGCGTCACACGCACCTTGGCCTCGGGCGCCAGCCCTTCGGAGGCGGCCTCTCGAATGCGCAGCTTGAGGGCCTCACGGGCCTCCTGGCTGTCCGTCAGCACCACGATCTTGGCAAACGACGGGTCGGGCAATTCCGGCGCCATGGCCAGGAAAAAGCGGGGTGGGCCTTGACCGACGTAGGAGGTCACGATCTTGGCTTCTTCCTGCTCGCGCAGCCATGACTCAACCTCTATCGCTGTGGCGTTGGTCTGCTCGATGGAGGTGCCGTACGGCATTTGCAATTCGACCAGCACTTCGGGGCGGTCGGACGTCGGAAAGAACTGCTTCTTCACCAACCCCATGCCCAGTACCGAAACCACGAACAAGGTGATGACTGCCCCAGCCACTAGCCATTTAAGGGCAATAACCCGCGCCAGCAGCGCGCGGAAACGGTTGTAGTGGCGGGTGTTGTAGATGGCCGCGTGGCCACCCTCGACCTGCTTGATGTCGGGCAGCAACTTCACGCCCAGGTAAGGTGTAAACGCCACTGCCACCACCCATGATGCAATCAGGGCAATGCCGACAATCCAGAACATGTTGCTGGTGTATTCACCCGCAGTGGACTGGGCAAAGCCGTTGGGCATGAAGCCGATGGCGGTGACCAGCGTGCCGGAGAGCATCGGCGCGGCGGTGTGGCTCCAGGCATAGGCCGACGCTTTGAAGCGGTCGTAGCCCTCTTCCATTTTCACCACCATCATTTCGATGGCAATGATGGCGTCGTCCACCAACAGGCCCAATGCGAGGATAAGCGAGCCCAGGGTGATTCGGTCGAAGTTCTTGCCCGTGGCGGCCATCACCACGAAGACGATGGCGAGCGTCAACGGCACGGCAGCGGCAACCACGACGCCAACGCGCCAGCCCATGCTGATAAAGCAGACCAGCATGACTACCAGCAAGGCGACGAAGAACTTGATCATGAACTCGTCAACGGACGAGGTGATGTTGACGGCCTGATCGGTGACCTTGCTGAATGTCATGCCCAACGGCATGGCGTCGTTGATGCTCGCGGTTTCAGCCTCGAGCGCCTTGCCGAGGTCCAGCCCGTTCCAGCCCTCGCGCATGATTACACCGAGCAGCAAAGCGGGCTCCCCGTCGTTACGTACCAGAAAGGTGGCTGGGTCCTCGTAGCCACGCTCCACGGTTGCCACGTCGGAAAGCTTCAGCGTACGGCCCTGCACGACAATTGGTGTCTCGCGGATTTTTGCCAGTCTGTCGAAGGCTCCATCCAGGCGCATGACCACCTGCGGCCCGTTGGTTTCCACCGAGCCGGCAGGCGTAAGGGCGTTCTGGCTATTGAGTGCAGCAAAGATGTCCTGTGGCGTCACACCCAGGGTTGCCAGCCGGTCATGAGAGAACGAGACAAAGATGCGCTCGGCCTGTTCGCCGATGATATTGACCTTCTTGACCCCTGCCACGTGCAACAGCCGCTGACGCAGCGACTCGGCATCACGCGCCAACTGGCGCTGCGGTTCACCCTTAGCCTTCAGTGCATACACCGCGAAGGTCACATCGGAGAACTCGTCATTGATCATTGGCCCGATAACGCCGGCAGGCAACGTTCTGGCTTCATCTCCCAGCTTCTTGCGCGCCTGGTAGAACTCCTCCTGCACCTGCGACGGCGGCGTGCTGTCGCGCAACGACACCATGGTGAATGCCAGGCCCGCACGGGTGTAGGTTTCGCTGCGGTCGTACCACTTCAGCTCCTGCATGCGCTTTTCCAGTGGCTCGGCGACCTGATCCTGCATTTCCAGGGCGGTAGCGCCTGGCCAAGCAGTGATGATAGTCATCTGCTTGACGGTAAACGGCGGATCCTCGGCGCGACCCAACTGAAAGAACGCCAGTGTCCCGGCCACCGCGATCAGCAGGATCAGAAACAGCGTGATGGAGCGCTCGCGAACCGCAAGAGCGGACAGGTTGAAACGCCCCTCGCTCATGGCTGGCTCCCGGCCACCACCGTGACAGCCACTTGGGCAAGTCGAACCTCCTGACCATCACGCAGCAGGTGTGCACCGAGGGCCACTACTTGCTCGCCAGCATTGAGCTTGCCGGCGACACGCGCCGCATCATCACCGATACCTATCACCTGAACAGGCCGCCACGAGACTTTGGCCGGCTCGCCAGTAATTACCCACACGCCTGTGCCATTGCCTGGATCGTAGAGCGCGGCGATAGGCACCTGCAGTACTTGAGTGGCGTTCTTGCCTTCTGCGATCTTCAGCGTAATGGTCGAGCCAAGCGGTGCGTTCGCCAGCGCACCGTCGAGTACGTACCTGGCTTCGAAGGTTCGGGTGGTGGTATCGGCTGCCTCGGAGAGCAAGCGCAGCCTGGCTGCCACGGCAGTGCCGCTATTGCCATACAAAACGGCTTGAGCCATGGAGCCCGGCGCCGGGCGTAGGGTTTCAGGAAGGTGCACGACAGCTTCGCGCTGCCCTGCCCGCGCCAATCGCACCACCGGTTGGCCCGCACTGACCACTTGGCCGGGCTCGGCCAGAGTGTCCATCACCACCCCATCGGAGTCAGCCAGCAACACCGCGTAGCCCGTGGCATTGCGCGCCACATCAGCCTGAGCCTGCGCAGCGCTGAGCTGAGCCTTGGCGGAATCGGCGGCGGCCTTGATCTGATCGTAGCGTGACGCCGATACCGCACCGGCGGCTACAAGCTCGCGATAACGCGCCTCGTCATCAGCCGTCTGCTTGGCCAGCGCCCGAGCGGAAGTGACCGTCTCCTGTTGCGCACGGGCCTGCAATTGAAGGTCGATGGGGTCGAGGCGCATCAACGGCTGGCCGCGTTTGACCATCTCACCGGTGTCTACGAGGCGCTCGAGGATCTTGCCCGAAACGCGGAAACCCAGGTCACTCTGGGTACGCGCGCCCACTACGCCGGTGAATGAACGGTCCGTCTCGGACCACTGTTTGACTTCCGCCGTCCTGATCAGCGGCGGTTTTTCGCGAGGGTCTTGGTTGATTGACGACTTGCCGCACGCCACCAGGACGATGGGCAGTAAGCAAAAGGCGAACGTGGCGGGCTTGAGGCGCATGGGTTCCGTTACTCAAGAGCAAGATAGGAACCACATTCTTATTCTAGTGACCAATTTTGTCAATGGTCACAATCAGCTACCTAAGGCGCCAGGCTGCGCAATATCAGTGCCGGGAGAAGCACAGTGGCCTCAGGTACTGTATCGAGGTTGTACTGTAATTGAGCCGCGTTGACGTAGGGGCGTAGCATCAGAAAGATCGCGTTGACGGCCTCGTCCAGGGGCGTCTTGCGCTCGAACTCCCCAGACTTTCGGCCTTCGAGGACGATCTGCTGGATAAGCTCGCGGATACGCAGTTCATGGGTCTTGACCGATGGCCACTGATCGCGCGAAGCGACGGCAGCGATGTCGTAAAGCTTGCGATCATGGAAGAACAGATCGCTGCCTGCCTCGGAAATCGAGCGAAAAAGGCGCCTTAGTTTCTCGGATGCGGTCTGCGCCTCGGCAATGGCGGCTTCTACGATCTGCATGATCATGGCCAGGCGGTTGCTGCATATCACCCCACCAATGGCCTGCTTGGAATCGAAGAATTTATAGATATAGGCCTTGGAGAAACCAATCGCCTTGGCGAGATCCGAGACGGTGGTTTTTTCGTAACCGTAATGGCCGAAATGCTGCGTCGCCGCGTTGATGATCTGGTCGCGGATCTCATGATCCAGCGGGCCACGTAGGGTCGAGGTGTTCATATCTTCATTCATGTCCAAAGCTTAACTCCGTGGAGAGCTGATTGACAGATAGTGACCAATACGTAACATGGTCACAACCTGAATCGACTCTAGAGAAACGTTATGCCTGCGCTCCGTATTCTTGCTCTCGTGGTAAGCACCAGCCTGGCAGCAGGGTGCGCGGTTGGCCCGGACTACCTTCGCCCGGAGGCTCCATTGGCCGAGCAATACATCGGCCAGGCAGGGGTGGAGGCCCGAACCGCAACAACCATTACCAACTTCCAGGTCTGGTGGGAAGGCTTTTGCGATCCGCAATTGAGTGCCCTAATCAACAAGGCGCTTGCCCAAAACCTCGACATAACCCAGGCGCAGGCGCGTGTCACCCAGACGCGCGCAGGGCTGAGCGCTGCCAACGCGGCGCTACTCCCTTCCGCCACGCTCAATGGCCAAGCCGCACGTGCGTACCAGTCGGTCGAAACGCCACTGGGGCAAGTGCTTGACGCCACGCCCGGCTATGACCGTTACGGTAATAGCTACGATGCCAACCTCAACGCGAGCTGGGAACTGGATCTTTTTGGAGGCCTGCGCCGCGGCAGGGAGGCGGCGCTGGCAGACTATCAAGCGTCCGAAGCCGGCGTCGTGGCGACGCGGCTCGCCGTCGCGGCGCAAACCGCCGATATCTACACCACCCTCCGTGGCCTGCAGACACGGCTGGCGATTGCCCAACAACAGGTCGATACCCAGCAGGCACTGCTGGAGAGCGTGCGCCTGTTGTATGGCCAGGGTTTGGCCGCAGCTTATGAGGTACAGCAGACCGAGGGCCAGCTGTCGCAGGTCAAGGCCAGTATGCCGGTGCTACAGACCGGGCTGGATGCAGCCATGAATGCATTGGACGTGATGCTCGGCAGCCCCCCCGGCACGCACCGCTTCGAGCTGTCTGGCGCAAGCGCCATTCCACGTGCGCCGCAACTGGCGGCCACCGGCTCGCCAGCGGACCTGCTGCGCCGCCGCCCCGACCTGATCGCCGCCGAGCGCCGACTGGTCGCGGCCAATGCTCGTATCGGTGTGGCGATCAGCGAGTATTATCCGAAATTCTCGCTCAGTGCCCTGCTCGGCAGTGCCACCACTCAGGGTGGAAGCTTGTTCAGCGGCGGCGCCGCGCAATCGTCGGGTGTATTGGGCCTGCGCTGGCGGCTGTTCGACTTTGGCCGTATCAATGCACAAATCGATGAGGCCAAGGGTCAGGAAGCCGAAGCGCTAGCGGCTTATCGTCAGTCGGTCTTAAGAGCCAGTTCGGATGTCGAGAACGCCTTCTCTGCATTGGTCAATCGCGAGGCCCAGGCGACCACCCTGACGGCAGGAGAAGCGTCCCTGAGCAGCGCCAGGCAGTCGTCTTTCATTGCCTATCAGAGCGGCGCCGCCAGCCTGATCGATGTGCTCAATGCAGACGAAACCTTGCTCCGTGCTTCGGATGAAAGAGCTCAAGCACAAACAGAATCGGCGCGTGCTGCAATTGCCGCATTTCTTGCCTTAGGAGGGGGGTGGAACCCACAGCCTTTGGCCCTCCGATGAGTGGTAGAAGGAGGCTTGCCTGAGTCTGCTTCTGACTGGACTCTACTGGTTCTTGCCGGCTGCTTTGGGTCGTTAGTAGTCATTCACAGGACGTACCATCTTCCGCGCAACTGCCAATCAGTGAGTAGTTCCGCCTCCGTGGCCAAAGGCTCTCATTTGATAGTCGCTTACAGCCTGGAACAGAGACTCAGCTATCAGGCGTAATCTTTCCACCTCTATAGCAGGCGCGCCGTTATCCTGAGCTTCGTGGTACCGGCGCATTGCCTCAATTGCCTCGGTGTAGGCTGGGTGGTCGGGCGGCAAAATCTTCGACTGTTTGGGCATCAGTGCCTCGATATCAGTGAATTGATTCAGACAGACTGCCGGCTTCAAGCACCTGGAAATCCACCACCGCGTGATAAACGGAGTCAGCCAACACTCTAAGCCGTTCGATTGTTTCTGGAGATGCCCCGTTATCTTGCGCGGCCTGATGCGCCCTTATCGCATCAAGGGCTTCGCGCAGCAGCGGCTCGCCGGCTTTGGCCATGCCTTCCAAAGTTCGCTTCATGCTCTGCCCATTCTGCTCTGTTGATCCATCATATGGCGATAGCGAGGGTGTGATGACAGGCATCGATCCAAGGCTTTGTGTTTAGCAGTTGAGGCCTCATCGCGGCAAACCGGTTCCCGTAGGAATATCACCAGCTTCGAGACCTGCGCCAGCCTCTGTGAGAGCAGCGCGTATCGGCAATGGGTCGCGAAGCGACCCCAATATTCAGGCGCCGGGTTGATAGCTACCGGCAAGAGCCAAGCACACCTACGCTGCCTTTGAAAAATCGCCCCCTTGCTAACGTGAGTCACTAGGCCCCATGAAAACAGCACGTCCATCACAATCCGCAGCAAACCAGTAAAAGCCTAGCTAATAATGGGGGACCAGATGGGGGACCAAAAACACACATGCACAAAAAAGCCCTGAAAAATCATGGCTTTAATGAGAAGTAGTGGCGGAAGCGTAGGGATTCGAACTTTCTCGATTGCAGTGTGATCCGTTCCGAGCAAAAGTGTGCGCTATCATCCCAGGCTGTGTAAAAAAGCCCCAGTTCACGAAGAAGATATGCGGACCAGGCCTGTAGGTCTAGCAGATGGAGGCGTGGATCACCCTGGATCGGTCATAGGCATGGTGGTTGTGCCATCTGGACCGCGGCAGCTGGCCTCATGCCCTGATCGCTTACGTAGTCCTGCAATTCCGATTATCATCATCATTCATTTGAGGTTGTAGGATAGCGTGAAGGTTCATCTCGACGATTACCCTCGGCAGGGTCTTGACCAGGAAGTGGGTGGTTCCCAGTTTGAGCGTTCCGAAAGGATGCTCCACCGTCTGCTGCCACCCGCGTCGGGTCATGCCCAAGGCGCGCGGCAGAGACATGCTTCCTTTCCATTGAGCCCACTGGTTGTACATGGTCGTCTTATGGGATGACGCGGTGTAGTGGTGGGTCGCGGATGACAACTATCCACCCATTACAGCCCCTCGACCGGTAAAGCAACACATCCATGCGATGTAAACCCCTTCTGGTGAACAGCCTGACAGTAAGGATTGACCATCACCGCCCGCCGGTAGCAATCCGATCGGAACAGCTGCTCCGCCTGGTTCCTCCCGCACCTCAACTTCCAACCACTTCGACATCGAACGCCTTGCCCTCGGTCGGGACTCGCCTGGCATACCCGACGCCCCACACCATCGCCCGACTCATGGTTTCGCCAGGGCATTGGAAAAAGGCTTGCTCACTCATCATCGAGCCATCGGCGCGATAAACTCCGATGAACAACTGAGTGGCACCCGTTCGTGACAAGCGTGCCTGCACTTCGAGACAGGCTCCTGTGTCCAGCGTTTCCTCATGGATCTGGTGGTGCAGGATCGGATCGCACCATTGACGATAGGTTTCCCCTCTTCTTTTCATCTGCCTGTCCTCTGCTGTTGTCAGCGGTAGATAGCCTCGCGCGCGTAATCAGTCCAAATGAAACGACGCCATCGGACAGGCGGCCGAGTTATACAAAGCGGTTTTTTTGTACATCCACCATTCGTCGCCAATCCGCAAATCTCATACAACCTTCGTTTCGTCGCCGTCCTTCTAACGCCACAAGCAAAACAACTGGCAATCGCTACAGGACAAGATCATGGCCACGAGATTCACGTATGGCGCACGGTTGCTCGGTCTTATGTTGCTCAGCATCGGTGCTTTGCAGCTCTCGGGTTGCGACATGGTGTTGTTCAATCCAAAAGGTCAGGTCGGGTTGGAGCAGCGCAACCTGATCATTCTCGCCACGCTGCTTATGCTGATAGTGGTAGTCCCGGTCATGATCATGGCGCTGGTATTCTCGGTGCACTACCGCGCCTCCAATGAAAAGGCGCGCTACACGCCGGAATGGAACCATTCGCGCGCTATCGAGGCAGTGGTCTGGGGTGTGCCGCTTATCATCATCATTGTGCTCGGCGTGGTGACCTGGCGCTCGACCCATGCGCTGGACCCGTACCGACCACTCGTGGCTGACCGACCGGCGATAAAGGTTCAGGTGATCGCCACAGACTGGAAATGGCTATTCGTCTATCCCGAACTCGGCATCGCCTCGGTCAATGAGTTGGCCATGCCAGTGGATACCCCGGTGGATTTTCGGGTGACCTCCGATGGCGCCATTACTTCATTCTTCATTCCGGCCCTCGGCGGGCAAATCTATGCCATGGCGGGCATGCAGACACAGCTGCATCTGATCGCCAACCACAAGGGTACCTACAACGGCATCGCTGCCAACTACAACGGGCCGGGTTTTTCCGATATGTATTTCGAGGCCTTGGCTTTAGACCAAGCCGGTTTCGACGCCTGGGTGACAGCGGTGCGCAGGTCACCGAATCGGCTTGACCAGGCGCGCTATGCACAGCTGGCCAAACCGAGCGTCGCCCATCCTGTGGAGCACTACGCCAAGGTGGACGACGGCCTGTTCCAGTCCCTGATCGACAAGTACCAGGGCATTGACCGGTCTAACGACGTCGAACGGCGCCTGAGCATCCCTGATGATGAAGCGCCGAAAGGCAGCAAGGAGTGACCCGCATGTTCGGAAAGTTGAGCTGGGACGCCATCCCCATGGACGAACCCATCATCATGTACACCCTTGCTGTAGTCGGCATGATCGGCGTTTGCGGCTTCGGGATGATTACCTACAAGCGCAAATGGACGTATCTGTGGAAGGAGTGGTTGACCTCGGTCGACCACAAGCGCATCGGCGTGATGTACATCGTGGTCGCCCTGGTGATGCTGCTGCGGGGTTTTGCCGACGCGCTGATGATGCGTACTCAGCAAGCCATGGCTTCGGACGGCTCGCCCGGCTATCTGCCACCGGAACACTACGACCAGATCTTCACCGCTCACGGCGTGATCATGATCTTCTTCATGGCCATGCCATTCGTGGTCGGCCTTATGAACATCGTCGTGCCGTTGCAAATCGGTGCGCGCGACGTGGCTTACCCGTTTCTGAACGCGGTGAGCTTCTGGCTGTTCGTATCGGGTGCGGTTTTGGTGAATCTCTCGCTGGGGATCGGTGAGTTCGCCCGCACTGGGTGGGTCGCCTACCCGCCCTTGTCCGGTATCGGCTACAGCCCGGGCGTAGGCGTGGATTACTACATCTGGTCCTTGCAGATCTCCGGCGTTGGGACGTTGCTGACCGGGCTGAATTTCTTCGTCACCATCCTAAAAATGCGCACCACCGGCATGACCTTGTTCCGCATGCCGGTGTTCACCTGGACGGTATTGTGCACTTCGATACTGATTCTGGCCGCATTCCCCATTCTCACCGCCACGCTGTTCATGCTCAGCCTGGACCGCTACCTGGGCATGCATTTCTTCACCAACGAGATGGGCGGCAACCCGATGATGTATATCAACCTCATCTGGGCCTGGGGCCACCCGGAGGTGTACATCCTGATCCTGCCGGCTTTCGGAATCTTTTCTGAGGTGGCCTCTACCTTTTCACGCAAGCGGCTGTTCGGCTACTACTCGCTGGTCTGGGCCACCATCGTCATCACCCTGCTGTCGTTCATCGTCTGGGTACACCACTTTTTCACCATGGGCGCCGGGCCGAACGTGAACGCGTTCTTCGGCATTATGACCATGATCATCGCCGTCCCGACTGGGGTGAAGATCTTCACCTGGCTGTTCACCATGTACCGCGGTCGGGTGCGCTTCGAGACACCCATGCTGTGGACGGTGGGCTTCATCGTCACCTTCAGCATTGGCGGCATGACCGGCGTGCTGCTGGCGGTGCCGGGCGCAGACTTCCTGCTGCACAACAGCCTGTTTCTCATCGCGCATTTCCATAACGTGATTATTGGCGGCGCGGTGTTCGGCTACCTGTGTGGCCTGACCTACTGGTTCCCCAAGGCGTTCGGTTTCAAGCTCTACGACCCGCTGGGGCGTGCCGCGTTCTGGTGCTGGCTGGCGGGTTTCTATTTCGCTTTCATGCCATCTTACTTTCTCGGTTTCATGGGCATGACCCGGCGCCTGAACCATTTCAATGTGCCTGAGTGGCGGCCGTTTCTGCTGCTGGAGATGGTTGGTGTGCTTATCATCCTCTGCGGCGTGGCCTGCCAGGTAATGCAACTGATTGTGAGCATCCGCAAGCGCCACGAAAACCGCGACCACACCGGCGATCCCTGGGATGGCCGCACGCTGGAGTGGGCCACTGCGTCACCGCCGCCGTTCTACAACTTTGCCGAGCAACCGGTGGTGCACGGCATCGACGCCTATTGGGGAATGAAGGAGCGTGGGGTCAAGACGCTGATCGAGGCGGATTTTCGCAGGATTCACATGCCGTGCAACACTAGCCTGGGCGTGTTGATCGGCGCATTGAGCACAGTGCTGGGCTTCGCCTTGGTCTGGCATATCTGGTGGCTGGCGATTGCCTCACTGCTGACCACGGTGGCAGCACTGATCGTACGCAGCTACGACCGGCATACCGAGTACTACGTGACGGCCGAGGAAGTCGAACGCGTGGAAACCCAACGGCGTCAGCTGATGGCGGAGGCCTGAGCCATGTCGCACATCATCTTGAACGAAAGCGCCCACCAGCAGGAGCAAGGCTACGAGGATGCGGGTTCGCTGAGCCTGTTCGGCTTCTGGATCTACCTGATGACCGACTGCATCCTGTTCGCCACGTTGTTCGCCACTTATGCGGTGCTGGGCCAGTCCGTGGCGGGCGGCCCTGGCCCTGCGGACATCTTTGAGCTGCCCTACGTCCTGGGCGAAACCAGCCTGCTACTGCTCAGCAGCATCACCTATGGCTACGCCATGCTGGCCAACCACCGCAAGGACAAGCGCCGGGTGCTGCAGTGGCTGGGGGTCACCTTTGTGCTGGGCCTGGCTTTCGTCGCCATGGAGGTGAACGAGTTCCACCACTTGATCGCCGAGGGCTACGGGCCGCAGCGCAGCGCGTTTCTCACCGGCTTCTTCACCCTGGTCGGCACCCATGGCCTGCACGTGCTGGTCGGCCTGGTGTGGATGGCCCTGCTGATGATCCAGGTCCAGCAGCGTGGCCTGTGCTGTGTCAACTCCACACGGCTGAGCTGCCTGAGCCTGTTCTGGCATTTTCTCGACATCGTGTGGGTGTGCGTGTTTACCGTCGTCTACCTGTTCGGAGTGATCTGATGAGCAGCGAAAGCCAGATTCACAGCAGTGCCGGCGCCAGCCAGTCCAGCCACAGATCGTACAATATCGGCTTCCTGCTGGCTGCGTTGCTGACCATTGTGCCGTTCGGGCTGGCCATGTTTCCCAGCTTGCCGCGCGCCGCTACCTTCCTGTTGGCGCTGGTCTGCGCGGTGGTGCAGATTCTGGTGCACATGATGTTCTTCCTGCACCTGACCACCGCGCGTGAGCAGCGCTGGAGCCTGGTGGCGCTGGTGTTCTCCGTGGTGATCATCGTGCTGTTGGTGGGGTTGTCGCTATGGATCATGTACTACGTGCACTACAACATGCTCGGTTTGTGACCTGTCCTCGCCCACGGGCTTGTCCTGCCGCCTGGCGATGGTGTTGCTGAGCGGGTTAATGGATGAAACCATGCGTGCCGCCCCTGCTCAGGGCTGTTGGTAATGCCCCGGCGATGTGCCGCGCTCGTGGTCATGCTCAAGGCGCTGCACCTGCACGTCAGTAAACGACGACGCTTCACTACGATGCAGGCCTTGCAGGTAATCGCGCGCCGCTTCGCGACTCAAGTTTTCCTGTTCACTGCGCAGCTCGCAGGTGCCGGGTTGGTTGTCGAGGATGTAGCTGATCAAGTACAGGTAGTTGGCCATACGGATACTCCTTTTTTCAGATGGGGATGGACGACTCAGTAGGATTGATCGTTATCGGTTCGCATTCGTTCAGCCCAAAAGACGGCTGGCAGCCGGCAAGGGTGAACTCTGTTTGCCATCGTGCAAGGCTTTGGTGGTGCATGATTAAGGCTTCCTGCATGCTTGGTCGCCAGTTTTGTTTGCCACAAGATGAAAGGCCAACTTTCATTAGAGCCTCTTGTCCGCCCGAGTGAAATTCTTTGCACGATGTGCCGCTTTCCATGGGTCACTGGTTAACACAGACCTTCCTGTGTAACTACCGACATGAGGTGTCAATCATGGCTAGCAATCAAGACGACCGCGGGAATCAAGGTGGCAACGCCAACACCAATCCAGGCAACTTTGCCAATGACCGGGAAAAGGCATCCGAGGCCGGGCACAAAGGCGGCCAGGTGTCAGGAGGTAATTTCAAGAACGATCCAGAGCGCGCCTCGGAAGCAGGTCACAAGGGTGGCCAGGCATCCGGCGGTAATTTCAAGAACGACCCTGAGCGGGCATCCGAAGCTGGCCACAAGGGCGGCCAGGCGTCCGGCGGCAACTTTGCCAATGACCGCGAAAAAGCCTCGGAAGCCGGACGGGTCGGTGGCCAGCATAGCCACGGTGGCGGTCGCAAGAGTGATGACAACCGCTAGTCATCCGTGAAAATCGCAGGGGCAGCCGGGCTGCTCCTGCGCGCTGATGTGGACGTCCCATGTTCATGCACAATAAGATTGCAACACACCGTGCCCGTGGCGCAGCCCAATCCGGGCATCATGGCGGCCTCACGCGCACCTGCCATCAAAACAGCTTGCTTGCGCCCCGTTGCCCATCACGCCACGCCAGTCGGACCATCTAGTACCTGTCTGACCCGGCAAGCCAGATCGTGTGGCTGGCAGGGCTTGGAGATGACCTCGAACTCGGCGCCGCCAATGTCAGTCCGCTCGATCGCGTTTTCCGCGTAGCCTGTCGTCAGCAAGACTTTGATCCCAGGTTGCAGGCGCCGCACGGCTCGGGCAAGCATTACGCCGTTCATGCCGCCCGGCATGATCAAGTCGGTAAACAGCAAGTCATATCGCTCCCCAGCCTGGATCAGTTTAAGCGCCTCGCGGGCGTTAAGCACCATGTCGGCGGCATAGCCGTAGTCCTCCAACACCATCTTCGCCAGCTCGGCCACATCCGGCCGGTCCTCGACGATCAGGATGCGCTCACTGCCAGCACTGCGCTTAGCCACTTTCGACGGTTGCTGCTGCACCAGCTGAGCGTCATCCACCGGGAAGTACAGGCGCAACGTGGTACCTTCGCCTTCTTCGGTGTAGATACGCGCCGCGCCCCCGGACTGGCGGGCAAAACCGTACACCATCGACAACCCCAGCCCCGACCCTTTTCCCTCTTCCTTTGTGGTGAAAAAAGGGTCCATCACACGGTCACGGATGCCCGCAGGCATACCGACACCGTTGTCGGTGATGGATATACTCACGTAGCCACCCGGCAGCAATCCGTCAAACGACAGGCTTGGATCGGTGATCAGGACGTTTCGGGTTGCGATGAATATGTGCGGCCGCTTGCGGCCTATCAGGGCATCCCTGGCGTTGAGGAAAATATTCAGCAGGGCCACTTCTGCCTGTGTCGCGTCGATCCGGCAGCTACGCAGCTGGTCCTCAAGATCAAACTCCACCGTCACCTCGGCGCCGAACGTACGCTCGATGATTGGGCGCGCATCGTCAATCAGGTGGTTCAGGTTCAGTACCCGTCCATGCAACTTCTGCTTACGGGCGAACGCCAGCAATTGCTTGGTCAAGGTACTGGCACGGTCGACTGCCGATTGCGCATGCCCGACGCTACGGCGAATACGGTTCAGGTCCGCCTGGGGCTTCTCGGCTTGACGGGCGATCAGGCCCAGGTAGCCACCCATGACCTGCAACAGGTTGTTGAAGTCGTGGGCGATTCCGCCTGTCAGCTGCCCCAACGCTTCCATTTTTTGCGCCTGACGCAGGGCGTCTTCGGCGTCGCGGCGTCGGCTGACATCCAGCTGAGAAGCAAAGTAATAGATCAGCTCACCGCGCTCATTGAAAATCGGCGAGAGAAACAAGGCATTCCAGAAGCTTGAACCGTCCTTACGATAGTTGAGGATCTCAGCCGCAATATCGACGCGCTGCTCTATGGCCTGACGCAGGCTGTCTACCACCGTGCGGTCGGTGTCGGGCCCCTGCAGGAATCGGCAGTTTTGGCCCAGAATCTCCTCCGCGGCATAACCTGTCATTTCCAGGAAGGCCCGGTTGGCGAAGATGATCGGGTTGTCGTCTCGGTTAGGATCGGTGACGATCATCGGCATCCGGGTAGTTTGCACCGCGGCGAAGAACATATCGCGGGCCAAGCCGGAAATGTCGCCCGAAGCCTGGTTGCTGACGCGCGCCTTCTTTTCGGTCACGAGAATCTCCTTGATCATTGCGCCTGGTTCGTTAAATCTGGACAACTTTCGTGGGCAGGTTGCTCCCGGTCAGCCGCCAAGTTGCACGACGTCGGCAGTTTCAGGGAACAGGCTATCCACTCGCTGCTGGACACCCTGGACGGCAACTACCTCAGCTGGTCGAGCACTGCTTTGGCCAGCGAAGAGGCCGTTATTGGATGGATTAGCCATTTGAAACTGACTCAGACCACTCGTCCGTTGGGCTGTCCGCTTTATTGGCCATGGTTGTCCTCTAAGGACACCAGCCAGAGCCTTTCTCATGCGACAGCTATTTCAAACGATAACCCTTCCCCTCGCTTGCTCTCTGCTGTGGGCCTGCTCCGCTCACGAAACGAAGTCTCCTGTGGAGACACCAGGCAGGCCCGAGTCTGCTAAAACCCAGCTGCTGGAAGCCGGCGCCGCGACGCTGCAGTCCAAGCCGCCCATTGAGGCCATCAACGCTTACCTGGATGGCTTTCACTTCTACAACGGGCATCCGGACGTGCAGATGGAAGCGCACCACTACTGCTCCATCCTCAACGAGGATGTCATTCAATGTGTGATATTCGACGGCAATACCAAGGGGGCGAAGATCATGGGCGTCGAGTACATCATCGACGAGAAGCTTTTTGCCGGCTTACCAACGAGGGAGAAGGCGATGTGGCACAGTCATGGCTACGAGGTCTCCTCTGGGCAGTTGATCGCCCCAGGCATCCCTGATCCTGCGGAACATGCCCTGATGGCGCGACTGGCTCACACCTACGGGAAGACGTGGCACACCTGGCATACCGATCAGGACAAAGCGCTGCCGGTGGGGGTGCCGCAGTTGATGATGGGCTTTACCGCAGATGGGCAGGCTGACCCGGCGATGGTCGAACAGCGCAATGGGCGCTTGGGTGTGGATGCTGGGAAAACCAAAGGCGAGCGGGCTGACATCCGTATTCCTGATGCTGATCCCCAGGCGGATGGCTGGCAGCACGGTAATGTCATTCAAATCACCGATCCAACCGGTGCCCATGTACATCGTTCTTCAACAGCTACGCCATCCACTACGAATAGCCGGTCTAGCCAATAGCCGCCTGCAACAACTGTGTTAGATAAGGTCTTGGGCGCGCCCCCTTCGGGGAGAGGCTGTCGTGTTTGGCGATCATCATGATGGTGATCATCCCCCAAAATCCAAGGGAAAGTAAGGTGTGAAAAGCCCGGTGCATCGGCACCGGGCTTGCGCCTTCATTTTTCGAGTGTGGCCGCCTGGTTACCTCCTTCTTCAGCGATAGCAGAAAGCTTGTCGTCCGCCGCTTTTTCCTCGGCCAAGGTATCGCCCAGCAACGACACTGCTTCCTTCATTCCCAAGTGCTTGGCCATGGCGATCAGCGTTCCATAGCTGGCGATCTCGTAATGCTCTACCTTCTGGCAGGCGCCGATCAGTGCGGCATCCAGCACCGCGCCTTGTTCGATTTCATCGAGCAATTCCTTGCTCTCCTCCACCAGCCCCTCCATCGCAACGCACTTCATCCGCTTGAGCTTCAAACCTGCCGACTCCACCAGTTGGTCGATGCGCTCGATCTGACCCTGGGTCTCGGCCAGGTGGGATGTGAAGGCGTCGGCCAGTAGTGGATTGGTGGCGGCCCTGGCCAACCGAGGCAGCGCCTTGGTGATCTGCTTTTCTGCGCTATACACATCAGACAGTTCATGGATAAACAGGTCTTCAACAGTTTTCCGTGCAGCCATTGGTTATCTCCTAGACGGTAGTGATCAGTGCAGGGTGTTACTCAGAAAAGTTTCCGGGCGCTCGACTTCCGGCGCATCGCCGGGAAGGTCGTTGGGTAGAAGCGAGCCGACTCCGAAGGTCATTACGGCCATGCGTACACGCAGAGCTCGACAGGCCAGGCGGGACTCAGCTTCAAATTCGGCCAACGCTTGGCTCATGAGGTGCTCAACACCAAACAGGCGATGTAGCGAGGCTTTCTTGCGCAGAATGTTCATGATGCCTCCGACTTTCTCAGTCTTTGCCATTAATCAAGCCGGAGCCGAGATCTGCGCCTGTAACCGGGTTGGCGGTTGGATCACACATTGTCCGAAGCTTCATCGCCTCAACTGTTTCAGCTTCGGCAGGAGTGAGCGTCACCGAAGCGGTGCCATCCCCACCATCCACAGCAGCTGATGGATTTTCCACGTACTCCCACTCACTGCCCTCGTTCCAAGGGCCACGCACATTGGGCTCACCAGACATATTGAAATACTTGTTGGTGAACTCCGGCATACCAGGGAGTTTGCCTTGGGGGAAGTTCGGCTGAATGGTATGAAGCGCCTTTTCAAAGGAAAGCTGATGGGCGATCTCCCGGGTCATGAGAAAGCCCAGCGCCTCTTTCACGCCCGGGTCATCGGTAACGTTCATCAGACGTTCGTAGACGATCTTGGCTCGCGCTTCAGCTGCAATGTTCGAACGAAAGTCTGCTGTAGGCTCGCCTATGGTATCGACATAGGCAGCGCTCCAAGGGACGCCAGCCGAATTGGTCAGTGGAGCACCGGCACCATACAAGATGCTGGTGATGTGGGAGTCGTTACCCGCACCATTGATTGCTCGATACAGCTCGCCTTCCTCTTCGACCCCTTCGGCCAAGCGGCCTTTGGCACCCTTGTTGAGCATGACGATTATGGAGCCGACGATCTCCAGGTGGCTGAGCTCTTCGGTTGCAATATCCATCAGCAGGTCTTTACGCCCTGGGTCGTCTTCCGCCAGTGCCTGGGTGAAATATCGGCTAGCAGCGGCCAGCTCGCCCTGAGCACCACCGAATTGTTCGAGCAACAGATTGGCCAGGCCGGGATTGGGCTGGGCGACACGCACGGTATATTGCAAGCGTTTGTTATGGATAAACATGGTTTGCTCCTCGCGGCTAGTAAGCAGGCGCCCTCTAATGTAGGCACCATCAATGCTTAGGAGCGAACAGATGTTATTACGTGCTAAATCCATATCCGCTTTCTGGATGAATGGACCGGGAAGATAAGTTCAATCGAAATTTCACATCACTCGAAAATACCTTAACTCTAATCTTTAGCGTACCCATCCATTCGTCGACCGAAACGAACCCCTGAGACAATCCGGATTCCCAATAACTCATTTCCGAGGATATTGACCATGACGACCCCCGACTGAAAACTTACTCGATTGGCTGCGAGATGCTCATGCAATGGAGCAGCAAGCGGAGAAAATGCTCAAAGCACAAGCAGAGCGGTTAGAAAATTATCCCGAGCTTCGTGAGCGGATCGTTCAACACATCGCAGAGACGGAGGGACAACAACGTCTACTTGGGGAATGCATTAAGCGTTTGGGAGGAAGTCCTTCAACTTTGAAAGATCTTGCAGGAAAGCTCATGGCATTCGGGCAGGCTGTGGGTGGTATGACCATGAGTGATGAAGTCGTCAAAGGGGCTATGTCTGGTTATGTATTTGAGAACCTTGAAATCGCCTCCTATACCGTGCTTATTGAGGCAGCAACGGCCTCAGGTGATGAGCTTACTGCCGAAGCGTGCCGAGCGATTTTGAAGGAGGAGGTCGCGATGGCCGACTGGTTGAGGGAGCACTTGCCAGAAATCACCCGCGCATTCCTGAGCCGGTCGGCCACACCTGGCGAAGAAGCGAAACGATGACCCAATATTTGCGCCGTCTGCGATACCCGGCGGCGCAAACAACTGATAAAGGGGCGCCAATGCGAAGCCTATCTGACACACGCTGCTGCTCCGGACGAACGAAAGGCCCATTATGGAAAACGTTCAGCTTTAGCATTCTTCACTTCACCATTGCATTCACAGTTGCATATTTACTTACAGGCTCAGCGCTCACAGGCGGACTGATAGCTGTAATTGAGCCGGCATGTAACACCTTAGCATTCTATTTTCACGAAAAACTATGGCGCCAGCTAGAGCGCAGATGAAAACAAGCGGCGCAGATCGCCTGCCCCTGCCCCTGCCCCCAACGTGGGCACTCAAATGTAAAAGTGCGAGATCGCCCACCTGACCCACCTTCTCTGAATATTATGTACCTGCTCAAGCACGTCAGGTCGTGAGGCAGCGAACACCATGAATGCCAACATCCTGTCGTCCATCGCCACGCCCCTCGTTTGAACGGCCTGGCTCTTCTGGCACGGGCTCAGATCGTTCGATAGCGGTCGAGAATGAGTTTTAAGTACCACTGGACTTGTTGGTCTGAACTTTGCCATCTGTCATGGCTTCCCCTGCATACCTATCACGGAAAAACGACTGCAGGAGCTGACCTTATGCGAGCATTGACCTACCACGGAGCACACGACGTCAGGGTCGATAACGTCCCCGATCCCATCATTGAGCAGGAAGACGACATCATCCTCAGGGTCACCGCCACAGCCATTTGCGGCTCTGACCTGCACCTCTACCGAGGCAAAATTCCAGAAACCGAAGCGGGCGATATCTTCGGCCATGAGTTCATGGGCATCGTCGAAGATACCGGCAGTGCCGTCACCAATCTGCAGATCGGCGACCGCGTAGTGATTCCCTTCGTGATCGCTTGCGGCAGCTGTTTCTTCTGCCAGCACGACCTGTTCGCTGCCTGTGAAACCACCAACACAGGCCGTGGCGCGATCATCAACAAGAAGGGCATTCCCCCAGGCGCAGCGCTGTTCGGGTACAGCCATCTCTATGGCGGTATTCCTGGTGGCCAGGCTGACTACGTCAGGGTTCCCAAGGGCAACGTCGGCCCGTTCAAAGTGCCCACCGAGCTGGGCGATGACAAGGTACTGTTCCTCTCGGATATTCTTCCAACCGCTTGGCAGGCGGTCATCAATGCCGAGATTGGCCAGGGTTCATCGGTAGCCATCTACGGCGCCGGGCCAGTCGGCTTGCTGAGCGCCGCCTGTGCGCGAATGCTCGGGGCTCAGACCATCTTCATGGTCGATGACAACGATTACCGCCTGGCCTACGCCCGAGAGGCCTACGGCGTCATACCGATCAACTTCGAGCAGGACGACGACCCCGCAGACAGCATCATCCGCCAGACGCCAGGCATGCGCGGCGTCGATGCAGTGATCGATGCGGTCGGTTTCGAGGCCAAAGGCAGCACTGCCGAAACGGTGATGACGGCGCTGAAGATCGAAGGCAGCAGTGGCAAGGCGCTGCGCCAGAGCATTGCTGCAGTGCGTCGCGGCGGCGTTGTCAGTGTCCCGGGGGTGTACGCCGGCTTCATCCACGCCTTCATGTTCGGCGATGCCTTCGACAAGGGACTCACCTTCAAAATGGGCCAGACCCATGTCCAGAAATACTTGCCCGAACTGCTGCAGCACATCGAAGCAGGGCGCCTGAAACCAGAGCTGATCGTCACCCACCGCCTGGCCCTCGAAGAAGCGGCCATGGGCTACAAGATGTTCGATCAGAAAGAGGATAACTGCCGCAAGGTGATCCTGGTGCCAGGCGCGGCAGCGGGCACCTTGGGCCCTTCCGACGAGCACAGCAAAGGCTGACCCTACAGGAGGCTGTCAGATGATCGATCAAGCGACAGGCATGAAATCCGGCGAACGCTATCGCGTGGAAAACGTGGAGCGGGCACATCAGTTTCCAGGCTTCTTTCAAGACGGGAAGTATTACCTCGGCCCTGAGCTTCTCACCGCCGTGGGCTGGCTCGAAGGTACGCGCTTCATCTACGACAGCCTGGATGCCGCAGGTGAGCCCGTATTTCCAAACCGGGAGGCAGGCACGATCGAAGGGCTGACATTGACCCTGGTCGATGGTACCTCCCTTGAGCTCTCGCAGATCGAGGCCAGCGACACCATTGCCCACCTTGACCCCGCCGCTTCGGGTGCGGAACGAGAAGCACCTGACCGTGGCGCTACGCTCAAAGGGCCTCTGGGCGGCAAGGTTGTGGTCATCACCGGCGCATCCAGCGGTATAGGCCGGGCCGCCGCGCATGCCTTTGCGTGCAAAGGTGCTCGCCTGGTACTCGCAGCACGCGACGAAGAGGCGTTGTTCGACGTCCTGGATGAATGCACCGATTGTGGTACGGATGCCATAGCTATCATGACCGATGTCACCCACAGCGATCAGGTTCAAGCGCTGGCTGCTCAGGCCGCAGACTTTGGCCATGGACGAATCGATATCTGGGTCAACAATGCCGGGGTCGGCGCGGTCGGCAAGTTTGAAGAAACGCCGTTGGAGGCACACGAGCAGGTCATCCAGACAGATCTGATCGGATATCTGCGAGGCGCCTACGTCGCCCTTCCCTTCTTCAAGGCACAGGGCAGCGGCATTCTCATCAACACGCTGTCGCTGGGCAGCTGGATGGCCCAACCCTATGCCGCCGCTTATTCGGCGAGCAAGTTCGGCTTGCGTGGACTGACCGAGGCATTGCGAGGCGAGTTGACTGAATATCCCGACATCCATGTCTGCGATATCTATCCAGCAGTCATGGACACACCAGGCTTCCGAGACGGCGGCAACTACACCGGACATACACTGAGACCGCCAGGCCCCGTATACGATCCCGAGAGGGTGGCAAAGGCTATGGTGGCCTGCGCAATCTCGCCTCGGGCTCACACCACCGTTGGCGCCGCAGCGCGCATCGCGCATTTGGCCAGCTACCTGATACCAGGGCTGCCTCTGTTGTCAGGGAAGCTGACGCGCTGGGGGATAAATCGCAGCCCCACAGCCGAAGCATCATCAGGCAACCTTTTTGAGCCTCCAAGTGGCAGGAGGGGTATCGTCGGAGGCTGGAGGGAGGCAAACGACAAGACGCCGCTGCTGATCGGCGCAGCGGCACTGGGAATCCTTGTGGGTTATACACTCACACACTCACGACGCAGGGATAGCTAGCGGGAGCTCTGCTTACAGAGGAATGAGCGTGGTTTCATTGCGAAATCACGTTCGATCCCTACTCTGCTGACGAGCTCGTGCGATTAACCGGGTGATAGCCTTCCCCTGCTACCGCTCTCAGGGATTCAGTATAGCGTGTCAGCGGCGTCGATGCGCCCAGAAGGTCGCTTAACCACGCCGGCCTGGCTGGAAGGTCGGCGCCAAGCTTGATCCTTCCCAAATGTTCGCGAGCAAAGCTTAATGACGCCACACACACTTGCACCGGTTCTTTCGCGCAACCCGTCGGCCTCGGCGAAAAAACACGAAGTAAACACCCCGCGCCCTGACGTCCGAGTTGAACACAGACTTTCCTGTGTGACGACATGAGGTGAAAGATCATGGCTAACAACCAAACCAACCGTGGCAATCAAGGTGGTACTGCTCAGAACAATCCTGGCAATTTTGCCAATGATCGCGAGAAAGCGTCAGAGGCAGGTCGCAAAGGCGGGCAGAGTTCAGGCGGCAATTTTGCCAACGACCGTGAGCGTGCCTCCGAGGCAGGCCGTAAAGGCGGGCAAAACAGCCACGGCGGCGGACGCGGTAGCGAAAATCGCTAACTGCGGGTGATACAGTGCCAGGGCAATAGCTGCCCTGGCACTTTTCTGTTGAACAGCCATCAGGAAACCCTCTCCTTCCACGCTTCGTATCTGGCAAGGAGCGGCTGGACACTCAACCCATGCAGCAGAATGCTCAACGCCACCACTGACAGCACCAGGTTGATGCTCTGCTCGGCCAAGGTGGGAAGCAGCCCATGATTGAGGGCATAGAACAAGTAATAGAAGCTGCCGATACCTCGAATGCCAAACCACCCTAAAAGCCCGCGCTGGCGGATATCCAGCATTCCTCGAGCCGGGAACAGCAGGATGCTGAACGGGCGAATGACAAAAAACAAAGCGCTGGCAACCAGCACTGCCCGCCAGTCCCAATGCTCAATGAGCACTACCCCGAGCAGGGTCACCAGAAACACTTCCATTGCCCGTTCGATCATGCTTCCGAAAGCCAGCATGTCACCCAACATGATCCCCGCTGCTACCTGCGAGTCGTCGAGCCCTTTCACATCGCCTTTGACGGCTAGCTCCGGCGCCACGTGCTGGTGACCAACCACAGGCTGTACCAGATGTTCAGCAGCCGGCCCTTCTGGGCTATTGGCGGTCTTGACCTCCGCCTGCCGTAAACCGAGGCCCGCAGCGAACACCGCGAGGAACCCATAGGCCTGTATCGACTCGGCGCTCACGTACGTCAACGCAATCAGGGCAAGGGCCAGATAGTCATTGGGCGAGACAGTGCTGTCGTCGTTGCGCAGACGCAAGAACAGCGTGAGTTTGCCCAGGCCGCGCCCCATCCAGTAGCCAAGCAAGAGGCCTGCGGTTACTGCCCACAGCATGTCCTTGAGCAACCAGTCACTGAACCAAGGCTGGCCATTGTCCAGTTGCAGGAACAGTCCAAGCATGACGAAGGGAAACGCCACGCCGTCGTTGAGCCCTGCCTCACCCGACAAGCTGAAGCGGACAAGATCATCGTCCTGGGCATCAACCACCTGCACCAGGGTTGCGAGCACGGGGTCAGTGGGTGCGAGTATCGCCCCGATCAATAGCGAGACTCCCCACCCCAAGCTGAGGCCGTAATGCAGCACCAGCGTTACCCCACCGATGCAGATCAACATCACCGGCCCCGCTAGAAAAAAGGCGCTGCACCAACGGCGGTTGTGCAAGGGCAGGCGCAATTTCAAGCCACTGAAGAACAGCGAGAACAACACCACGACCTCTGTGAGGTGCTCCATCCACCCGCTCGACTTGCTCAAGTCCAGTTGAAGAAAACCCAGCCCCGATGTACCCAGCCCGATACCCAGGGCAAGGCACACTACGGATGAGGTCACAGGGATCCAGCGCAAATAGGAGGATGAGAGTGCGAGCAGCAGCAAGACTGCGCCCAGCATGGCGAACCAGACGATGAAGGTCATGTGCGCAGAAGCCTTGGGAAGATTTCGAGTATTTTTTTGACGTTCCAGGACGCCACGTCGTTCCGCTGCGCTTAGTGGTTAACCCGATACCTGGGGTAAATGTAAAAAAAGATTTCAGCGCGCCGCTGCGGTCAAACCCTATAGATCGCAATGGAGATGACGTCATGAAATTCGCCCAGTTCTGCCAATGGCTCGCCAACCACGCCGGTAAGCCGAGCACCTTTTTGATCGCCGTGGTGTTGATTGCCATGTGGGCTGCCTCTGGGCCCTGGTTTCACTACAACGATACCTGGCAACTGATCGTCAACACGTCGACCACCATCATCACATTCCTGATGGTTTTCCTGATTCAGAACACCCAGAACCGGGATAACGACATCATCCACGTGAAGCTCGACGAACTGATCCGCGCTACAAAATCTGCGGAGCAGTCAGTATTGGATCTCGAAGCGCTCGATAACCGGGAAATCCATCAACTTCGTAAGGCGTATCAGGCGATGGGCAGCGAATGCGCTCCTCACCACCAGGCTCCTCGTGAGAAGCGTGATGATGAAGCTGCTCGAGATAACCAGCAGCGCTAGCCACCATCTAAACACGCCCTGGGCATCTGTGACCTCAATGCCGAGGTCACAGGCAGTTATAGTCTTCAACCTTTGCTACGGCGCGGGTCAGCTGAACGTGGGTAGGTGCGTTCCTCCTCGAGCGTGCCGTCCGCCTTGTGAATCTTCACGGACGCCGCCTTGCCCTCGAAGAAATCTGCCAGGACACTGACGAGCTCCTGCTTCGTGGCGGCTCGTTTCGAGGCTCGCTCAGCACCGGCTTTCTTCAATTCCCAGCCATCCGAAGTCGGGCTGAGGTGATAATTGTCCATCGGCTGGTTCTCCTCTCTAAAGGGATTGGCCATCGTCCTGAATGTCTTCTTCAGCCTCCGCTGCATCCGTGGCATCAGCGTCATTCAGTGGCGGCGACGTGGGCTTTTCCGGATCGTTGATGAAGGGTACGTCGCTTGGGCCTTTCTCTTCAGAGCCTTCGGTTTTAGGCTGCATGGCAACACCTCCAGCACGTTGATGGAATGCAGGTCTCAGGCCCCTTAGGTAGCACCGACCACCAGAATTCCCTCCCTGGTCATGCGTTATTGAGCAAACCAGGGAACAAATAATTCCATCGAAATGGCAGGTGGTAAGCCACTGCGTATAGACGGCGCGCCGGGGCTATTCGTCCTGCCCGCCACGGCCCACGGGCATTGAGGAGCTCGGTCAGTAATCCCTCAGTCTTCAAAACGTTACCTCCATGTTTTCACGCAAACGTGTTCAGGCCAGCTGGATGTATACCGAGTAGCTACCCAATAGCACCCAGAACACCAGAAAGATCCACGGCGTCCGTAGCGAGAACAGCAATGACTTTCGATGCCCGGCACGCGAGGTTTCCGCCTCGCAGAACAGCGGCGATTCGTCGTAAGCCAGTCCCATCAATGGCTCGCTGCGCAGCAAATGACTTTGTTTGAGCTGCCAGTGATCGATGATGTTGTACGCCGCGCGGATGCCAGGCCAGGCGTTGAGCGAGCTCAATACCCCGAGCAAGGCAAGGAACGCCGGTACGATCAGGGTGAACATCTCGCCCCATCCTTGATTGAGGTTGCCCATGGAGGAGACGAAGGCGATGACCAGGAATGACTGCGCCGCCAGGTAGGCGTCCGTGCGGTTGGCGAGGATGCTGGTTTCGTACTGGATTTCCCGCCGGTAAAAATCCAGACGCTCCTTGGGAGAGCCAAACATCCTGGCATTGTGTTCGCTGATCTCGTGCTCAGGGGTCGTAGGGGTAATGATTCGAGGCACTCGCTGCTCCGGGAGTAGGGCTCCGAGCTACGGGATGAGCCTGGAGCTGAATTCGGTAGAACAGGCGATGGGGCATGGAATTCAATTGAATTGATAGCCCGCACCGCTCGTCGTACCAACCGCAGATTGAAACCAACACACGCAGGCCAGGCCTTTCGAACCGGTATGAACGTTCTCAACTGCAGGAGCTTTTACCATGCGAGACTTCCCTACCCCGCCCTTCCCTTCACAGCCACAAAATGTCCCCGGCTCACAGCGCAAGATGGAGCCCTACCCGGATTGTGGTGAGCAGTCGTATACCGGCCACAATCGACTCGAAGGCAAGATTGCACTCATCACCGGAGCCGACAGCGGCATCGGGCGGGCAGTAGCGATTGCCTACGCCCGTGAAGGAGCCGACGTCGCCATCGCTTATCTGAATGAGCATGACGACGCGCAAGAAACCGCACGCTGCGTCGAGGCCGCAGGCCGTCAATGCCTTCTGTTGCCCGGAGACCTGGCGCATAAACAGCACTGCTACGACATCGTTGAAAAGACCGTCAGCCAGTTCGGGCGTATCGACATCCTGGTCAACAACGCGGCGTTCCAGATGTCCCACGAGACCCTGGAGGAAATTGACGATGACGAATGGGTCAAGACCTTCGATACCAACATCACCGCCATCTTCCGTATTTGCCAGGCGGCACTGCCTTCCATGCCCAAGGGCAGTTCGATCATCAACACGAGCTCGGTCAATTCCGACGATCCATCCCCCAGCCTGCTTGCCTATGCCACGACCAAGGGGGCCATTGCCAACTTCACTGCGGGCCTTGCTCAGCTGCTAGGCAAGAAAGGTATTCGGGTCAACAGCGTCGCGCCAGGCCCTATCTGGACGCCTTTGATTCCGGCCACCATGCCGGACGAGGCCGTCAAGAACTTTGGTTCCAGCTACCCGATGGGGCGCCCCGGTCAACCGGTGGAGGTCGCGCCGATCTACGTGCTGCTGGGCTCCGACGAGGCCAGTTACATCAGTGGCTCACGTTACGCAGTGACGGGTGGCAAACCGATCCTCTAGCCAAAAGAGGCTCGCCGTGCTGGCGAGCCTCACCCCCTTTAGCGTGGCAGTTTCAGCGTTTGTGCTGATCGTGATCACGGGCCGTTTTTTGCGCTGTCGAGTCATGGGATGTGCCGGTGGACCCATCCGGACGATGGGCATCGTTATCTCGCTCCTCTTCGCCGGGCGGCCTCGTCTGCGCGGCGTCCTCTTGCCTGTTGCTCTGTTTCTTCATCTTGCGCTCCTGTCCTTTGCCTTTGAACAAGGGAAGCCAAAGCACGGGCAAAGTTCATGTCAGGTTCACTTCTCGAGATAGCCGGGCAGTAGATGAGATGAACCAAACACACCAGGATCGCGTCCACCGCAAAACAAGCGAGTCGACGCTGGAATGGAAAACGACCCTGTACTGGCCACCCTCGGCTATCTCAAAAACAACAAACTGGTTCTGAGCACAGCAGAATCATGCACTGCAGGCTGCCTTGTGGCGTTGTTGGCGGCGATACCGGGTACCGGAGAGGTGCTGGAAAGCGGCTATGTCGTCTACTCGCCCAGCGCCAAGAAACGCCTGCTGGGGGTCAGCGCCGAAACCATCGAGCGATACGGCCTGACCAGCGAAGCAGTAGCCCGGGAAATGGCCTTGGGCGCCTTGCGAGACAGCGATGCCAATGTGGTGATCGCCACCACCGGGGTAGCCGGGCCGGCGCCCGAGTCCGGGATACCACCGGGGACGATGTGCTTTGCGTGGGCTTTTGCCGGCGACCCCGTTGCCGTTTTCACGCGCACTCAACGTTTCTTCGGCGAGCGGTCTGAGGTCATGCGCCAAGGCGCGCTGTTCGGGTTGACCCGGCTTTCCCACTATCACCAGCGCTGGTTACGCGGCGAGCGCGCCTGAGGGCTGTGATCATGTCGGAAGATGAACTGCTATCCAGGCGTCATCCTGTTCAAGAAGACATGCCGATGCAGCAGCGTGTCTGGCGCTTCGAGCGCGTGGGATGGTATGTGCTTGTGGCCATCGTACTGCTTGCCTTGGCAGGCCTGTTCGGTAATGGCCCGTTGAGCGATGCCGAGGTGGTCAGCCAGGATGGCCGGGTACGGGTTGAGTATCAACGCCTCAGCCGAAGCGGCACGACAGACAGCCTTTTCATCACCGTTCAGGGTATTCCTGGTCAGCCGGTGGAGCTGCAACTCGAGGGATCATTGCTCCGTGACGCCAGCATCGAGACGTTACAACCGGAGCCGCAACGTTCGATGTCGCATGGCCAGGCCATGCTGTTCCAGCTGGGTACCAAGCACGATGGGGTCGCCACCCTGTACCTGACCCTACGAAGTGAGCACGTGGGGACTCTGGAGTGCAGCGTCAAGGCTGGCCCTGAAAGCGCCGTTCACTTCTCCACATTCCTTTACCCCTAGGAGTGCGTCATGGACTCGATCCTCCGCGCAGCCGGAATGTACGTCGCCCTCATGCTGCTGTTTCGCGTGGCCGGGCGGCGCTCGCTGGCCGATTTGACGACCTTCGACTTCGTGTTGTTGCTGATCATCGGGGAAGCCACCCAGCAGGCGCTTCTGGGTGACGATTTTTCATTCACCAATGCCATGCTGGTGATTGCCACGCTGATCGTTCTGGACGTCGGCCTTTCACTCGCGAAGCTGAACTCCAGGCCCTTGGCCAGGTTTCTGGATGGGCACGCTACCTTGGTTGTCGAGAATGGGCGCTTTCTGCATCACCGCATGCGTCGGGCACGCCTCACGGAGGACGATATCCTTGAATCAGCGCGGGACAGCCAAGGCATCGAGAGGATTGAGCAGGTGAAGTTCGCTATCGTCGAACGCAACGGAAAGATTTCGATCATTCCTGCCGAGTAAGGCACGGGGCCGCTCCTCGCTCATCCCGAATTGCCCCCGATTGCTCAGTACTCAATTCAGACGAACCAGACGCCAGGTAGCCATGTCGGAAGCAGAACACATGATCTGGTAGGCATACCGATGGAAAGAGAACCGGCAGAAGTCCAACAGGGCAAACCTCAGCGAGATGAGGGTGGATGGTTGCCCCTGGAGCAGTATGGTGCGCTCGGGGATGGACGTTCCGTGGCACTGATTGGACTGGACGGTTCCATCGACTGGTGGTGTGTGCCGCACATGGATTCACCCCCCCTGTTCGACAAGTTGCTGGCCCCTCAGACTGGAGGCTTCTTTGCCATCACCCCTAGCGAGCCATTCGTTGCTGAGCGCCGCTACCTGGCAGACAGCAACGTCCTTGAGACAATTTTCATTACCCGTCAGGGTCGTGCCCGGCTGACGGAATCCTTGAACAGTGGCCCTGCTGGACGCCTGCCTTGGGCCGAACTTGCCAGACGCATCGAAGGTATCGAGGGTAAAGTCGATTTCGTGATAGCTATCGACTTCGGAACCCAGGCCGACACGGTAAGCCCCTACGTGGCGCCGAATGACAATGCCTGCGTTTTTCATGCGGGCCGAATACTCGGCATGTTCCTGCACGACCATCATGTGCACATCGAACGCAAAGACGACATGGGCGTCCGTGCTGTCCTTAGCCTTGCAGCAGGACAACGCTCAGTGGTCGCAATCATCGCAGGACGAGATGAGCCCTTGGTGGTACCCCCATTGGCCCTGATCGATGAACGCATCGACGGCTCGCATCGGGAGTGGTGCCAATGGTCGAAGGGGTTGGTCTATGACGGCCCGTACCAGACCCAAGTAGTCCGCAATACGCTGGCCCTCAAGCTTCTGCTGTCCTCTCCAAGTGGGTCGATCATGGCGGCAGCGACCTCATCCCTTCCCGAACGGATTGGCGGCAGCAAGAACTACGATTACCGCTTCGCCTGGATACGCGATGCCGGCTACACCATCGAAGCGTTTCTGGGTATCGGCGCGCAGCCGGAAGCCAAAGCTGCGTTCACTTGGCTACTGCGCCGGTTGGATGAACATGGGCCACGGGTGTTTTATACCCTGGACGGTGCTATCGGTGATTGCGTGCGCCCCGTCGATCTGCCTGGCTACAAGAACTCCCCGCCAGTCGTCGGCAATGATGCCCGCGACCAACTCCAACACGGCGTCTTCGGCGATATCTTCGAAACAGCGCGCTGCTTCATCGACAGCGGCAACATTCTTGATTCTCCGAGCGCAATGCTCCTCTCAGACCTTGCCGACCAATGCGCCGACTGTTGGCGTCAGCAGGACGCCGGTATCTGGGAGTTACCGGAAAAGCAGCACTACACGATGTCCAAGATCAGTTGCTGGCAAGCCTTGAGCCGGGCCATCGAACTGGCAGATGGTGGCCACCTTCCCACCACCTGCCGGGAACGCTGGGATCGCGAGCGGCAGCGCATCCAGGCATGGATCGAGGCGCACTGCTGGAGCGAAGAACGCCAGGCGTACCTGTTCTATCCAGACAGCGACCGACTTGACGCTTCACTGGCACTGGCTGTCAGGTTCGGTTACCCCAGTAAAGAACGTATGGGCAGCACACTGGAAGCCATTGATCATGATCTTAGGGCCGGAGCTTTCCATTATCGCTACACCGATGCAGAGGAAGAGGAAGGTTGCTTCCTGGCCTGCACATTCTGGTTGATCGAAGCCTGGGCCATTCTGGGTAACCAGGATCGCGCCGTAGCCGCCTATGCAGATGCTTTGAAAGGGCTATCACACGGGGTAGGCATCTACTCGGAGATGATCGATGCGCAGACTGGGCAATATCTGGGCAACCTTCCGCAGGGCCTGACTCACCTGGCAGCCCTCAAGGCTGCAATGGCTATCGGGGGCTGCCATCCTGAACGATGACGCCAGACATCATCTGCGTTGAACCGTCTCGCTTGCGCCATGAATCTGCGAGGATGGCGGAAGAACACACAACTGGAAATTGCCGGGTGATAACGCACTGACAAGCCGGTGAGGGTTGCTTCTAATACATGCAGGTTGCCCTTCTCACCAAACTTCCGTCCTTGGAAGCAGTGAGAGCGGATCACGCCGCAGGCTTGAGCACCACTTTCGTCCAGCCATCATCCCGCGCATCGAAGTGCTTGTAGGCATCTGGGCCTTCAGCAAGCTTCAAACGATGAGAGATAATCTGGGAAGGCTTGGCACGCCCATGCTGGATGAGCTCTGCAAGACGACGGTTGTAGGCCTTCACGTTCGCCTGACCTGTGCGGATCTGCTGGCCCTTGAACCAGAACGCACCGAAATCGAAGGCCATCTTGCCCTCTTTCGCCAAGTCGTTCTTCGCACCAGGGTCTTCAGGCACGAACACGCCTACTACGCCAATGCCACCGGTAGCCTTGGTGGAAGCGACCAGGTTGTTCATGGTGAGGTAGTTCGCTTCATGGCCATGCTTGTCGCAGCACTGGTAGCCCACGCACTCACAGCCCCGGTCGGTGCCTTTGCCGTGGGTAAGGTTCATGATCTCTTCGACTGCTTTTTGCTCGACTGCATTGATTGGGGTTGCCCCCAGCTGCGCGGCAAGTTGCAGCCGATCCGGTTGGTTGTCGATGACGAACACCTGAGACGCGCCTTTGATGATTGCCGAATGGGCCGCCATCAGGCCGACAGGCCCCGCGCCGTAAATCGCAATGCTCTCACCCGGAAGCAGGCCGGCCAGTTCTGTTGCATGCCAACCGGTGGGAAAAATATCCGAGAGCATGACGTAGTCGTCTTCACGCTCCTGGGCGTCCTCCGGCAGTATCAAGCAGTTGAAGTCCGCATAAGGCACACGCAGCATCTCAGCCTGCCCGCCCTGATAAGGGCCCATGTCGGCAAAACCGTAAGCGGCGCCCGCAGCACCAGGGTTCGCTGTAAGGCAAAACCCAGTGAGGCCTTTTTCACAGTTCTCACAGAACCCACAGCCGATATTGAAAGGTAGGCAGACCCGATCACCGACCTTGACCCGGTCGACCCCTGCCCCAACCTCGATGACCTCACCGAGATTTTCGTGGCCAAACACTCTCCCGGCTTCAAATGAGGTGCGGCCTTCGTACATGTGCAAATCAGAACCGCAGATGTTGGTCGTCGTGATGCGTACCAGCACATCCGTAGGCTTTTCGATTTTTGCGTCCGGCACATCCTTGACCGCTACGTCACGTGGGCCGTTGTACACGATTGCTTTCATGTTGAACTCCCTGAAAGTGAGGGGCGACAGAAAAGTTGCCATACCCTGTTCAGGCGTTCACTCAGGTTTGAGTGTTCAATGCGTCACGTCTTGAGCCGGATCAGTGGCGCTAATCAACGTTGCTACAGGCGTTGCAAACACGCTTAGACTGTCAAGCCCAGAGGCAGGACAGCCTCGCAACCTCACCCCACGCCGGTCGGGCCATCGAGAACTTGCCTCACCCTGCGCGCAAGCAATGAACACGTGCGGGCGCTTGCGGCCGATGAGCGCGTCACGCGCATTCATGAAGATATTGACCAACGCCACTTCCGCCTGTGTTGGATTGCTTTTCTGTGGGTCTTGCATAATGTAAATAGATAAACATTTTATGTTGAGATCTCTACATGCTTGATTGGTCGCTTTTGATCCTTGGTTTGCCCACGGCGAACGCTACCGAGCGAATGCGCGCTTGGAGAACCCTGAAGGCCTCTGGTGCGGCAGTTTTACGGGATGGCGTATACCTGCTGCCTGAAAAAAGCGTGGGCCGTGAAGCGTTTCAAGCCGTGCAGCGAGATGTGCTGGCCATCAACGGCACGGCATTTCTGCTGTCGCTGTCTGAGCGCGAGGAGCGTTTCAGCGGGCTATTCGACAGAAGCGATGAGTACGAAAAGCTGCTGGAGGAAATTGCAGGCTGGCGGGCTGACCTGTCCCCGGATAATGCACTGCAGATAGCCCGGCAGGTGCGCAAGCTCAGGAAGGCTTTCGGCCAGTTGGCGGCGATCGACTTCTTCCCAGGCGTGCTCAAGGCACAAGCCGATTTGGCCCTGCAGGCGCTTGAGACCTCGATTAGCCGTGCACTGTCCCCCGATGAGCCGAGGGCACACGATGAGGCCATCAGCCAGCTGGAACGCAGCGAATACCAAGGTCGCCGATGGGCAACGCGAAAGCGCCCATGGGTAGACCAGTTGGCATGTGCCTGGCTGATCCGTCGCTTCATCGATCCCGACGCCCGATTCATTTGGCTGGACAGTCCAGGTGACTGCCCAAGCGATGCGCTCGGCTTCGATTTTGATGGGGCCATGTTCAGCCACGTCGGCCACCGTGTTTCCTTCGAAACCCTCATTGAGAGCTTTGCCGTTCAGCAGCCAGGCTTGGCACGCCTGGCAGGTGTTATCCACTACCTGGATGTTGGGGGATACCAACCTTCCGAAGCACCCGGTATCGAGCGTGTCCTCGCCGGTCTGAGAGAGAGCATTGGCGATGACGATCAACTGACAATGGTCGCCGGAGGCATCTTTGATGGCCTGCTGACGGCTTTCGCGATTGAGGAAACCCCAAATGGCTGAGACCACCTCTGCAGTGAGCAAGCAGCCGCCATCGCAAGCGACTCTGCAGCCGATTAGCCTCTATGAAGCCTTCCTGTTCTGGCTCAAATTGGGCTTCATCAGTTTTGGCGGGCCCGCCGGGCAGATCTCGATCATGCACCAGGAGCTGGTTGAGCGCCGGCGGTGGATCAGCGAGAAGCGGTTTCTGCACGCGCTGAACTACTGCATGTTGCTGCCTGGCCCTGAAGCTCAGCAGCTGGCCACTTACATCGGCTGGCTGATGCACCGCACATGGGGCGGGGTAATTGCCGGCGCGTTGTTCGTGCTACCTTCGCTGTTCATCCTGATCGGTTTGTCGTGGGTCTACGTCGCTTTTGGCGAAGTACCGGTAGTCGCAGGGATTTTCTATGGCATCAAGCCGGCGGTGACGGCGATTGTCCTCCACGCAGCCCACCGGATTGGCTCGCGAGCCCTGAAGAATGCTTGGCTGTGGGCCATGGCCGGCGCCTCGTTCGTGGCGATCTTCGCCCTCAACGTGCCGTTCCCGCTGATCGTGCTGGTGGCTGCCATCATCGGCTACGTGGGTGGTCGCTTCGCCCCAGGCAAATTCGTGATCGGTGGCGGTCATGGGGGCGCGAAGAACAGCTATGGCCCTGCCCTGATCGATGACGATACCCCAACACCCGAACATGCCCGTTTCAGCTTGAGGCATCTGGTATGCCTGCTGCTGATAGGTGCTGGGCTCTGGGTCCTGCCCCTGGGACTTCTGTCACTGTCGTTTGGCTGGGACGGCACCCTGACGCAGATGGGCTGGTTCTTCACGAAGGCCGCACTGATGACTTTTGGCGGTGCATATGCGGTATTGCCCTATGTCTACCAAGGCGCTGTAGGGCACTACGGGTGGCTGACACCCACCCAGATGATCGATGGTCTCGCCTTGGGAGAAACCACACCGGGGCCACTGATCATGGTGGTCGCCTTCGTCGGCTTCGTCGGTGGCTACGTCAATCCGATGTTCGGGAGCGAACACCCATTCCTTGCTGGCGCCGTCGCGGCGAGCCTCGTCACCTGGTTCACCTTTTTGCCGTCTTTCTTGTTCATTCTCATCGGTGGGCCATTGGTAGAGTCGACCCACAACGCGATCAAATTTACCGCACCGCTGACAGGGATCACGGCCGCAGTAGTGGGCGTGATCCTGAACCTCGCCCTGTTCTTCGGCTACCACGTGCTCTGGCCGAAAGGCTTTGGTGGAGCGCTTGACTGGCCATGCGCGGCTATTGCGGCTGCAGCTGCGATTGCTTTGTTCCGCTTCAAGCGGGGCGTGATCGAAGTGCTGTTCGCTTGCGCCCTGGCCGGCCTGGCAGTTCACCTGTGGCGGGCATGAAACCAGTGGATGTGCCAAGCAATGCTGCCAGTGTCGGTCGATCAACCACGCCTTTCGCCCACCACCGGTCGTCAGCGCCATTGACCTCCAAGCCGGCTCCCCGGTCAACCCTTGGAGACCTCGACCGCGACGGTGAACCAATGGACGTGCTTGCTGACAATGAAATGTCGACCCGTAGTCATGTGGTGGGGCAACTCATCCTGGTGTTCTCCCTGATCTTGTTGTTAGCCCTGTTGCTGGGGCTGTTTTCCCTCTACCGCCTCGCCGAGGCGCTCGATGTTCAACAAATGGAGCAAAGCCGTTTCCATGCTGATTCGGCCATCAACCAACTGCAGAGGAACGACAGGACGTTTCTGCTGACCCACGCCGATTGGCAGGCCGCCTACGATCACCTGGGGAGACAGGTCGACGCGCATTGGGCATACATCGAGGATAATGTAGGAGCCACGCTCTTCACCTCCGATGGGTACGAGGGGGTATACGTGCTCGATGATGACGGTACCCGGTACGCCATGCTGGAAGGTCAGCTCAGCGAGCGGGGGCTTGAGCAGCTAACCGACAGTACTGGCAAGATCTTGCACCTTGCTCGCCAAGCCGCGCAGCATGACCAGGCGACTTCGGGATACATCATGTTTCGTGGCCTGCCATCGTTGTACAGCGCTGCACTGATACGTCCACAGGCCCAACCCCACCACCTGCCGGAACCTACGGCGGTGATGGTATTCATTCGTGTTCTTTCGCCTAAGCTGCTGTGGGAACTGGGCAAGTCGGCGGGGTTGTCCGGCGTGGCTGTAAGCGATTCGACCGAGCAGCGTAAAGGGCGCGGTGCTCTTGCACTCGAAGGCATCGGTCGCGCCCTTACCTGGGATTTACCGCAGCCTGGTTCCCAATTGATCAAGACAGTCATCACGCCCCTCGCTATCGCTGTGCTCCTGATTGCGCTGACCATTGCCTTGTTTGCACGCTATGCGATGCGGGCCAGCACCAGGATCGATCGTAGCCACCGTGCGCTTGAGATCTCCAGAGCTGCCCTGCAATCGAGTGAAGAACGCTTCAAGGCCGTGGCCGAAGCCGCGTCGGACTGGATCTGGGAAACCGATGTGCTCCTGAGACTAACCTACCTGTCGGACCGGTTTAGCGAACTGACCGGGCATCCTGTCGACGTATGGCGACAGCGCCCGATTACCGAGCTGCTGTCGTGTGATACCAGCCATCTCCAGACCTGGCTTCATAGTCTGGCTGCGACAGGCTCTTCCGGTACCCTAAGCTGCCAGTACCAGGATCATCTTGGCCAACAGCGTATTTGCACAATCGCTTCCCGCGCAATCGTGGATCAGAGCGTCTGTACCGGATTTCGTGGCACTTGCAGCGACATCACCGACGAAGTAGCCGCACATGCCCACATTCAGCACCTCTCCTTGCACGACGCCCTTACCGGGCTGCCGAATCGCAACAAGCTGTTCCGGTTCCTCGAACAAACCATTACCGGCACTGGCCCCCTCCAGGTAGCACTGCTGATACTGGATCTTGATAATTTCAAGCCGATCAACGACAGCCTGGGGCATCCGGCCGGCGATGCGGTGTTGCTCGAGGTGGCCGGCCGCCTAAGTCAGGTTACTCGCGAGAGTGACCTTGTCGCCCGCCTGGGAGGCGACGAGTTCATCGTCGTAGTGACACGGCCAGGGGATCACAAGGACATGGACCGATTCTGCATCCGCTTGATCGAAGCAATCAGGCGACCCATGCAAGTCGAGGGGCATAGTGTTCAAGTGGGTGTGAGTCTTGGTGTCGTGATGTCGGCCGAGTATCCCGGTACGCCAACCGATTTGATCCGCTACGCTGACGTGGCCCTTTACAGCGCCAAGCAGGCGGGCAAAAACACCTGGCGCTTTTTTTCGGCGCAACTGAATGCAGCATTGATGGACAAGCGTGTGCAGGAAAGCGAACTACGCGACGGCATACCACGTGGCGAGCTTGTGCTGCATTTCCAGCCGCGCTTCAAGGTCGACGGGGTCTCGCTCGCCTCGGCTGAGGCCCTCGTGAGGTGGCAACACCCACGCCTGGGTCTGCTGCGCCCGGATCGGTTCATCCCGCTGGCCGAAGAGTCAGACCTGATCGTGTTGCTTGGCAACTGGGTGTTGCAGGAAGCCTGCGATAAAGCCCGCGGCTGGCCGCAGGCAGTGATGGTGTCGGTAAACATGTCGCCGGCCCAGTTCAGCCGCAGCGATGTCGTTCGCGACGTCGGAGACGCATTGCGCACCACCGGCCTGCCGGCCCATCGCCTGGAACTGGAAATTACTGAAAACGTCATGCTCAACGACGTTGAAGGCGCTCTGCATACCATGCAGGCACTGAAGGAGCTAGGCGTGCGCCTGAACATGGACGACTTCGGGGCCGGTTACTCCTCTCTGGGTTACCTACGTACCTACCCGTTCGACAGCATCAAGATCGACAAGCGCTTCGTCCAGCATCTGGGCAAGAGCGGCAGTGACCGTAGCGTGGTCCAGGCCATCATCAATCTTGGCAACGCAATGGGTATGACGGTAACTGCCGAAGGTGTCGAGACCGCTGAGCAACTGGCCCTCCTTAGCGATGACCAATGCCATGAAGTGCAAGGTTTCCTGCTCAGCAAACCGCTGGAAAACGAAGCGCTGATAGGGATGATGAGAGAGCAGTTATCATACCCCTGATTCAGGGTCGCTAGCCGGTACTCCAGGGGAGCGCTGGTTTTCCTTGTCATTGCCAAGGCCGGGACTGGAACCCGGACCATCAGGTTTGGGCGGGTCGTCAGGTATCTGAGCCCCTTCGTTCAGTTGAGCATCCCGGGGCATACCCAATCCACTGTTCGCACCGCCAGGATCTGGATGCTCACTGGATACTGAGTTGTTTGCATCCACGTCGTCCATCTGTTCTTCGATGGGTGACTCATCATCTGGCGGCAGTGGTACCTCAACCGCTTTGGTCCCGGGACCGAGGGATGGTTCATCTTCGTTTGCATCAATGTCCATGTCCTTTCTCCGTTCAGAGGCAGATGGTATCTGCACCTAAACGTGAGAAGCGGGCGTGGCTCACGGGTGCCCGCGGCCAGACAAGTGGCATTTGTCCATCCGTTTTGCACCTTCCGTCGCGCTGAGGGCACCCTTCGGTATACGGCAGGCCGAACACTGGGTGAACAACCAGAAACGGAGTTTCACCATGAACGCAGAAAAAACATACGCGCTGCTACTCGCAATGTGCCTGGGTTGCACGGCGCCACTTGCCCTGGCCGCCACCGACCTGAACGATCAACGCGCCCCGGGCACGCAACCGCACAGCAATGGGCACATGAACGGCCAAGGCGGTGCGACAGGCTCAGGAACACCAGCCGATGGCATGGGCACGAGTAATGGCGGTACCCATGACAATGGAACGGACAACACGGGAGGTGACGGTACCGATACTGAAACGGGCTCCGGCGGTAATGGAGGGAACGGTAGCGGTGCAGGTCCGGGGAGTGGTAGCGATGGCTCAACCGGTGGTGGATCAGGCGCAGGATCGGGCAGCTAGGTGGAATGGCCGAATGGCCGTGGATCTCCCGTCCATGGCCCGGCGTTCCGGTTTCACCATTGATCAAGCAACTCACTCAGGAGTCAATGCCATGCCACGCGGTGACAAGGACAAATATACGGACAAGCAGAAACGCAAGGCCGAGCACATTGAGCAATCGTACGAGGACAAGGGCGAGGGCAAGGACGAAGCCGAAGCGCGCGCCTGGGCCACCGTGAACAAACAATCCGGTGGCGGTGAAAAGCCGGGAGGCTCGGGCAGCAAGACGCCGTCGCGTGAGAAGAAGACCGCGCGCACGGATTCAGCCAAGCGCGCCGCCGAGTCTCGTCAGGGGCATTCACGCACCTCGCGCGCGTCGCTGGAATCGCAAAGCAAGGAAAGCCTGATGAAGGAGGCGCGCAGCAAAGATCTCAAAGGGCGTTCCACCATGAACAAGGCTCAATTGGTAGAAGCCCTGCATAAACTGGGTTGACGGGAAACTTTTGGCGCGGTGCAAGGCCCACAGCATTTTTGTGGGTTATCGGTTCACCTTCGAGCCTGTCGGCTTTTACCAGGCTCCAGCTGCCAGACCGCTGCGCATACCGTTGAAACTTTCCCGGCACGTGCCAAGTCCAGACGCCTATCGATAACTGAACGGGAGCAGGCAATGACCGGCACGGTAGGCGACTTTCTGGTGGAGCGTTTGTATCAATGGGGCGTACGGCGCATCTTCGGTTACCCCGGCGACGGCATCAATGGCGTGTTCGGCGCGCTGAGCCGGGCCAACGGCAAGATTGAATTCATTCAGGCCCGCCATGAGGAAATGGCCGCCTTCATGGCCAGCGCCCATGCCAAGTTCACCGGTGAGCTCGGTGTGTGCATGGCCACATCCGGCCCGGGCGCCTCGCACCTGCTCACCGGCCTGTACGATGCACGCATGGACCACCAGCCGGTGCTGGCCATCGTCGGTCAACAGGCCCGGGCGGCGTTGGGCGGGCATTACCAGCAAGAGCTGGACCTGCTGTCGATGTTCAAGGACGTGGCCGGTGCGTTCGTTCAGCAGGCATCGACACCGGAGCAGGTGCGCCACCTGCTTGACCGTGCAGTGCGTACGGCTGTCGGCGAACGCCGCGTCACCGCCATCATCCTGCCCAACGACCTGCAGGACCTGCCCTATGACGAACCGCCGAGGGCCCACGGTACGGTGCATTCCGGCATCGGCTACAGCAAGCCCAGGGTGTTGCCGTTCGACGAAGACCTGCAGCGCGCCGCCGAGGTGCTCAATGCCGGGCACAAGGTGGCGATACTGGTGGGTGCCGGCGCACCAGGCGACAGAGCAGGTCATTGCAATTGCCGAAAAACTCGGCGCCGGGGTGGCCAAAGCGCTGCTGGGCAAGGCTGTGGTGCCGGACGACCTCCCATGGGTCACCGGGTCGATCGGCCTCCTCGGCACCGAACCCAGTTATCAGCTGATGACCGAATGCGACACCTTGCTGATGATCGGCTCCGGCTTTCCCTATTCCGAATTTTTGCCCAAGGAAGGCCGGGCGCGAGGCGTGCAGATCGACCTGCAACCCGACATGCTCAGCCTGCGCTACCCGATGGAGGTCAACCTGGTCGGCGACGCCAGCGAAACATTGCGCGCACTGTTGCCATTGATTGAGCACAAGACCGACCGGCGCTGGCGCGACAAGGTGGAAACCTGGCGTACGCAGTGGGACAAGACCGTGGCCAAGCGCGCCTTGGTCAAGGCGGACCCGATCAACCCGCAACGCGTGGTCCATGAACTGTCCCCTCGCCTGCCCGACCACGCCATCATCACCAGCGACTCCGGCTCCTGTGCCAACTGGTTTGCGCGCGACCTGCAGATTCGCCAGGGTATGCAGTGTTCGCTGTCCGGCGGCCTGGCTTGCATGGGCGCCGCAGTGCCCTATGCGATTGCAGCCAAATTCGCCCATCCGCAACGGGCTGTAGTTGCGTTGGTGGGCGATGGGGCGATGCAAATGAACAACCTCGCCGAACTGATCACCGTGGCCAAATACTGGCAGCAGTGGGACAACCCGCAATGGATCTGTGCCGTGTTCAACAATGAGGACCTCAACCAGGTGACCTGGGAGCAGCGGGTGATGGAGGGCGACCCCAAGTTCGAAGCTTCGCAGTCGATCCCCGACGTGCCCTACCATCTTTTCGCCATTTCCATTGGCCTGCAAGGTATCTACGTAGATCGCGAAGAGGACGTTGCCGCTGCATGGGAGCGCGCGCTGGCTGCTGATCGGCCAGTACTGATCGAGTTCAAGACCGACCCGAACGTGCCACCCCTGCCACCCCACATCAAGCTGGAGCAGGCGAAGAAATTTGCCAGTACCTTGCTAAAGGGCGACCCCGACCAGGCGGGCATCATCGTGCAGACAGCCAAGCAGGTGCTCGGCTCGGTGCTGCCTGGCAAGAAGTGATCGGCACCCCGGCGAGCCGGCTGAACGTTTGATCTGCCGGCCCGGTCGCACAACAGAGACGCAGCAGACTGCGCGAACCCTGACCGTGAGGACCTACCATGACCGCGATCGCTTCAAACGGGGCTGCAAAGCACCCCATCCGTCTGACCCTCAATGGTCAGCCCCGAACACTGCAGGTGCATCCTTGGGTCACCTTGCTTGACCTGCTGCGTGAGCAATTGGACCTGGTCGGCACCAAGAAAGGCTGCGACCACGGCCAGTGCGGCGCCTGCACGGTGCTGCGCGACGGCAAGCGCGTCAATGCCTGCCTGACCTTGGCCATCATGTGCGACGGGGCCGACCTGGTGACCATCGAAGGGCTGGCCAGTGGCGACGTCCTGCACCCCATGCAGCGCGCCTTCATTACCCACGATGCGTTCCAGTGCGGTTACTGCACCCCGGGGCAAATCTGCTCTGCGGTCGGGCTGGTTCACGAGGGACGTGCCGACACCCGCGAGGCCATTCGCGAGCACATGAGCGGCAATCTTTGCCGCTGCGGCGCCTACGGCAACATCGTCGCTGCGGTAGAAGAAGCCCTGCCGTTGATGACGGACAGCGCCCAACCACCACGAGGGCAGCACCCATGACGCCCTTCAGCTACCACAAGCCCGCCTCAGTCAGCGAAGCGGTGAACCTGGCTGACGCCTGTTCGCACTTCATCGCCGGGGGTACCAACCTGGTCGACCTGATGAAGGAAAACGTGGTGCGCCCCGAGCGCCTGATCGACATCTCCGGCCTTGGGCTGAACGGCATTCACGTTACCCCTGGCGGCGGCGTATTCATCGGTGCGCGGGTGAGCAATGACGACCTGGCCTGGCACCCGTTGATCGAGCAGCATTATCCACTGTTGTCAGACGCGATCCTGGCGGGGGCATCGCCGCAGTTGAGGAACATGGCCAGCACCGGTGGCAACTTGCTGCAACGTACCCGCTGCTACTACTTCTACGACACCGGCACCCCCTGCAACAAGCGCGAACCGGGCAGCGGATGCCCTGCGCGTGCAGGCATGAACCGCATCCATGCCATTCTGGGTGCCAGCGATGCCTGTGTCGCGACCCATCCCTCGGACATGTGCGTGGCATTGGCAGCGCTCGAAGCCGTAGTGCACGTACAGGGGCGGTCCGGCGAACGGCAGATACCCTTCGCGGATTTCCATTGCCTGCCCGGTGACACCCCCGAGCGCGACAATCAACTGGCATTCGATGAGCTGGTGACAGGCATCGAGCTGCCGCCCCCGGTGTTCGAACGCCATTACCGTTACCTGAAAATACGCGACCGCGCTTCCTACGCGTTCGCGCTGGTGTCAGTCGCTGCAGCCTTGAACTTCGATGGCGACGTGATCCAGCAGGCGCGCCTGGCGCTGGGCGGCGTTGCCCACAAACCCTGGCGGGACCCGGCTGTGGAGCGCCTGCTGGCCGGCCAGGTGCCTTCTGAAGCGCTCTTCAACCGCGCCGCGCAAACGTTGCTGCAAGGCGCACAACCCCTGAGCCACAACGGTTTCAAGGTAACGCTCGCCCAGCGAGCAATCGTGCGGGCATTGGATGACGCGGCGCGCGGCGCCGCTAACGGGGGGGCACGGCCATGATCACAAGCACACCCGTAGTCGGCACGCCCCTGGACCGCGTGGACGGTGTGGCGAAGGTCACCGGGCAGGCCCGCTATGCGGGCGAATACCCCCAGACGGGCCTGCTGCACGGCAGCGTCGTGTCCAGTACCATCGCCCGCGGTCGGGTTCTCGGCATCGACAGCACGCAGGCCATGCGCGTGCCCGGGGTAATCGCCGTGCTCGACCATGGCCATCGTCCGCCTGTCTCCAGTTATGACGACGACTACAGCGATGCCGACTCTGCCGAGGGGGCGCCTTTTCGGCCCTTGTTCAATGATCGAGTGCTGTACAGCGGGCAACCGTTGGCATTAGTGATCGCCGAAACCCTGGAACTGGCCCGCTATGCAGGCTCGCTGATCAAAATCGACTATGCCGAGGAGGCTCACCAGACAGACCTGGGCGCATGCCAAAAATCGCATGCCGCCCCCGCCGAAACACCGGCGCCGCGTGGCGACTTCGCCGGGCAGTTTGCCGAAGCGCCGGTGCAGGTGGATGCCACGTACCTGACGGCCAACGAGTACCACAACCCGATGGAGCCCCATGCATCGACCGTGCACTACAAGGCCGACGGCACTCTGGAAATCCACGACAAGACCCAAGGCACGCAGAACTGCCAGGACTACCTGCACAAGGTGTTCGGCCTGCCCAAGGCAAACATTCGTGTGCGCGCGGCGTTCGTCGGCGGCGCCTTCGGCTCGGGCTTGCGCCCGCAGTACCAGTTGCCGCTGGCAGTGATGGCGGCGTTGCACCTGAAGCGCTCGGTGCGCGTCACACTGACCCGCCAGCAGATGTTCACCTTTGGCTACCGGCCCCGCACCGAACAATGCATGCGCCTGGGTGCAGACGCAAACGGGCGTTTGCTTGCGATCGCTCATGATGCGCTTGGCCAGACCTCCCGCTTCGAGGACTTCACCGAACACCTGGTCGAATGGAGCGGCATGCTGTACCAGTGCGATAACGTTGCGCTCAGTTACCGCCTGGCCTCGCTTGATGTGTACACCCCGCTGGACATGCGGGCGCCTGGGGCCGCGTCCGGGATGATTGCGCTGGAGTGCGCCATGGATGAGCTCGCCTGTGCTGCGCAGATCGACCCGGTAGAGCTGCGCCGCCGCAATTTTGCCGCCAACAATGCCAACGAGGGCAAGCCCTACTCCAGCAAGGAACTGCTGGCGTGCTACCAGCAAGGTGCCGAACGTTTTGGCTGGCATAACCGCACTCCCCAACCGCGCAGCATGTGCAATGGCAACCAACTGGTCGGCTGGGGGATGGCCGGCGGCGTCTGGGAAGCCATGCAGATGAAGGCCAGTGCCAAGGCGCGCATCAATGCCCAGGGCCACCTGACCGTCAGCAGTGCCACCACCGATATCGGGACCGGCACCTATACCGTCATGACTCAGATCGCCGCCGACGCAGCTGGCGTCAAAGTGCAGGATGTCACCTTCATGCTGGGTGACTCCTCACTGCCCACCGCCCCGCTTCAGGGCGGATCGTTCACGGTGTCGTCGGTGGGCTCGGCCGTGCGCCAAGCCTGCCATGTCCTGCGCACCCAGGTACTGGAACACGCGCGCAACATATACCCCCAGGTGGCCAACACACCCCGGCAGCAGATCGTTTTCACCGAGGGCTACCTGCACGCGGGCAACCATCGCTGGGCTTTGGCGGACATCGTGGCGAGCGCCCCCAACGGTAAATTCGAAGTGCAGATCGACGCCGAGCCCGGCGCCAGGCGCCAACCGTTCTCCACCGCCACCCATTCGGCGGTATTCGTGGAAGTTCACGTCGACGAGGACCTTGGCACGATCAAGGTAGCCCGGGTGGTCAGCGCTGTGGCGGCAGGCCGTGTGATCAACCCCAAAACCGCACGCAGCCAGATCCTGGGGGGCGTGGTCTGGGGGGTGGGCATGGCGCTGCACGAAGCCGCATTGACCGACCACCGGTTGGGCCGCATCATCAATCACAACCTGGCGGAGTACCACATCCCGGTCAATGCAGACTGCGGGGATATCGAAGTGATCTTCGTTGAAGAGCACGATGACATTGTCAACGAACTGGGCTCCAAGGGCGTAGGCGAAATCGGCGTTGTCGGGGTGGCCGCTGCGGTGGCGAACGCGGTCTACCATGCCACAGGCAAGCGTATAAGGGAGTTTCCGATCACGCTCGATAAAGTGCTGTAATCGGACAGGGGCCGAGTCGCCCACCCGCTTTGGGCTATCGTCGACGCGCCACAACCGCTAAGCCATGGCAGGGTTCTTTATCACGCAATAGGTTGCCCTTGACGACCTTTCGCGCACCCTGTCAGCAGGTACAAAAGTAAAAGGAGCTTCCAGTACTCGCGGGGCATCGGAAGAAAACACAGGCTCTCTGTGTGAACACACGAGGTGCATGATCATGGCGAACGATCAAGACAAGGCGGGTCAGCAAGGCGGCGCCGCGCAAACCAACCCTGGTAGTTTTGCAAACGACCGTGAGAAGGCTTCGGAAACCGGCCAGAAAGGCGGTCAAATGCCCGGAGGGAAATCTGAGGATCAACAAACAGGGCAAGGCAGCGGCGGTAACCTTAAGGAAGATAATCCTCAGCGTGCCGGTGGTGGAACCCAACACGGTGGTCAAGGAGGGCATACCTCTGGCAGCAAATCTGACCGGGAGCAAGGTATGGACGAAGGGTCGCAAGCTATTCAGGACGAAGACAGCGGGATGACGGAAGACAACCGCTAAGTCCACCAGGGCGATGGAGAGCCCTGGTTTCTTCACCGTCCGTAATTCAGATGCAGCAGTTCGCCTTGAACAGTTGGCCGTCAGCCTCTGTGTCTAACGATCAACCTCGAATTACACCCTGTCCTAGGCCACCTGCACCGCTTTGCGCCATTGATCCGTGGCCAGGCGCCTGGCTCTATCAACACCCCAGGCCAGAGCTCGAGTCATGGACTCGCCTGGACGAGAATTGAACGCTTCTTCGTGCAATGCCATTCCACAGCCGGCATACACACCGATGAACATTTGCGTCTGACCGGTGCGCGAGAGCCTGACCTGCACATCAATCGTGGTGCCGTCATCGAGCTCCTCGTCATGGGTACGATGATGAAGCACTGGATCCGCCCATTCCCAAAACACATCACCTCGAACACGCATGCCGCCCTCCTACGACTTTAGTCTTATACGGAAACCTCAACATAGCAAAGCTGGGAGGCAGTTCAATGACGTAGTCGGTAGTCATACAGGTAACAGACAGCCGGTCTGATTTTCGATACAAACTTATTTTCCTGTACAACTTTGCAGCCTTGGTCAGGCGGTCAGAGCAGGCAACCGCGTTGCCAAGAGCCCGGCAGCTGCGGAATTCAGCAATTCAGGGGTAAGCTTTTCGCGAAGCACCCACTTACACGCGACAATTTCATGGTCGGCAACGGGCTTCTCATTTTCGTGGAATCGGGTGGTGAAGATGTGATGCACAACTGACCCCACTCTGATTGAACACAAAGAAAGCAGGCCATGCCCTTCAATGGATGTCTCCTCACGTAGCTCTCTTGCCGCAGCTGCATGAGGGCTCTCACCAGGCTCAATCAAACCACCTGGGAAATTCCATTTGCCGCCTTTTTTCCGAACAAGCAGTACCCTGCCGCTTCGAAGGCAGATTATCGTTGCCCTGGATTTGATTCTGCATTTTCGTTTGTCCCGCATGCACACACTCGTATCATCATTACCCATCAACACCCACCCTCTCGCGACACAGAGTAATGGACTTCTTCCCTGAAGACGTTTCCATGCTGCGACTCGTTCAATCACAGGGGCGTATTAGCCATCGGTTCGCCTCAGATCAGCAGAGCCCGGCACTGCATGAGCAGTTGCATACCCGAATTTTGGGGGCCAATGACCCTAGTGAGCTCAAGTGCAAGTTGCTGGCAAATCGGGGAATCTCGGTAGCCGCCGGTCGGTGGATGGCCCAGACAGGACCAGTCTGCCCGTTCTCAAGCATCGCCATTGAAGCTGTTGTTTTGAACTTTGCATGGCCTGGAAGCTTCCCCTGCATACCCCCACGATTTTTGTGATGCAGGAGCTAGGAGCATGAGAGCACTGACCTACCACGGAGCAAACGACGTCAGGGTCGACAACGTCCCTGATCCCATCATCGAGCGAGAAGACGACATCATCCTCAAGGTGACTGCCACCGCCATTTGCGGCTCCGATTTGCACCTCGACCGAGGCAAAATTCCAGAGCCCGAAGCGGGTGATATCTTTGGCCACGAGTTCATGTACGCGGGCTTCATTCACGGGTTCATGTTCGGCGACGCGTTCGATAAGGGCCTTACCTTCAAGATGGGCCAGACCCATGTCCAGAAATACCTGCCTGAACTGCTGGAACACATCGAAGCAGGCCGTCTACAACCGGAATTGATCGTCACTCACCGCCTCGCCCTCGAAGAAGCAGCCATGGGCTACAAGGTGTTCGATCAGAAGCAGGACAACTGCCGCAAGGTCATCCTCGTGCCAGGCGCTGCACCCGGCACCTTGGGCCCTGACTACGTATAGAGGAGGTGAAGTCATGAACGGTCTTGCCAGCTACTTCTGGATTGCCGTGGCGGCAATCCTCTTGCTCATCGATCTGTGGGCCATCGTCAGCGTCTTCAGAAGCGACAAGTCAGATGCAGTCAAAGCGGCCTGGGCCCTGCTGATCCTCGCGCTGCCGGTAGTCGGCCTGGGAATCTGGGGCGTTGCTGGCCCGCGCGGCATCAAGCGAGGTACAGGGCCCACCTCCGACGAGCACAGCAAAGGCTGACATCTGCCAGCTGCATTTACAGGGGTTTTCAACATGATCGATCAAGCGACAGGCATGAAATCCGGCGAACGCTATCGCGTGCAAAACGTGGAGCGCGCTCATCAGTTTCCAGGCTTCTTCCAGGACGGGAAGTATTATCTCGGCCCTGAACTTCTCACCGCCGTGGGCTGGCTTGAAGGTACACGCTTCATCTATGACAGCCTGGATGCCGCAGGTGAACCCGTTTTTCCAAACCGGGAGGCAGGCACGGTCGAAGGGCTGACATTGACCCTGGTCGATGGCACTTCCCTTGAGCTCTTACGGATCGAGGCCAGCGACACCATTGTCCCAGTTGCCCCCGGTGCATCGGGTACGGAACGAGAAGCGCCTGACAGTGGCGCCTGGATAAATCGCAGTCCCAAGGCCGAAGACTCATCGGGAAACCTCTTTGAGCCTCCGAATGGCAAGAGGGATATCGACGGAGGCTGGAGGAAGTCAAAACACAAAACGCCGCTGCTGATCGGTGCAGCGGCGTTGGGAGTCCTTGTGGGTTTCACACTCACACATTCACGACGCAGAGATGGCTAGAGGCGGTCTGCGTAACGAGGGCAGCGGGCGCGCCTGAGGGGATGCCAGCCATCTTAATCATTGAACCGTTTCTTTCTGCGTGTACTCAACCTCGAGCAAGTGCTTGATTCAATCCGTGATGAGGAACGCCATGAACGCTATCGACTTACTGATCCAGGACCACAAGCTCGTGAAGAAGCTGCTCGAAGAGCTGTCGACCACTACCGAGCGTGCCGTAAAGAAACGGGCCGAGTTACTCCACAGGATCGAGCAGGAGTTGCAGATCCACACCGCGCTCGAGGAAGAAATACTCTACCCGGCCATCAAGCAAGCGGGTGGCAAGGAAGAAGCGAAGATGTACTACGAGGCCAAGGAAGAACACCGCACTGTCGACGCCCTCGTTCTGCCCGACCTCCTGCATACCGAAACCGGCACCGTCGAATTCGCCGGGCGGGTCAAGGTCATGAAAGAGTTGCTGGAGCATCACATCGAGGAAGAGGAAGGCGAACTGTTCCCCACCGCGAAGAAGCTGCTCAGCCAGGACACCCTCGAGGAGCTTGGGCAAGCCATGGAAATACAGAAAAAGATGCTCAAGGGCGAGCAGCGAGCGGCGTAGTCAAGCGATCACCTGCCAGCGCTCAGCGCGTGGCAGGTGATCGGCTTCAGATACCCCATCATCAGTCGGAAGGTGTCATGGAATACTGGATTGGGTTACTTGAATGGCCTGCGATGTTGATGACTGTGCTGGCAGCGTGGTGCATCGGTTCGCGCCGTCCGGGGCGGAGGAAGGCAGGTTTCTGTTGTTTTATCGCAAGCAACGTGTTGTGGGCCGTCTGGGGCTGGCAAGCTGAAGCCTGGGCATTGATCATCCTGCAATTCTGCCTCTGTGCCATGAACCTGCGAGGCTGGCGAAAAAATACGCAACTGGAAGCGACGGCGTGACCAGCTCATGCCAGGGGCAGGGATACGCGGAAGGTGGTGCCCGATGACGAGTTGGATGCCACGTCGATAGCCCCCCCATGCCGGGCCACGATCTCGCCGACGATGAACAGGCCAAGACCCAGCCCACCGGATGCCTCGTGATGTTCCGACGCCAATCGGGAGTACCTGGCCTGAGGGTTGAATAGATGAGGCACAACATCCGGCGCAATGGGTTTGCCCCAGTTATGTACGCTGAACTCGACTGCCTCAGGGCGTTGGGTCAGTGTTACGGTGATGGGCCTGGCATGATCACCGTGGTGAAACGCATTGGCTATCAGGTGGAAAACACCTGCCCCATCCGGGTGACGTCAAACTGGCCAAATGCTTGCTGGCCGCCCTTCAGGACAACTGTGATCTCAGGGCGGGAAATGCGAAGCTCGTCCACAAGCGTATGGCACACCTGGGAAAGGTCGACAGGTTCTTTCTGGATGGGTATGCCAGTCCCCAGGTTCGCTTTGGCGAGATCGAGTAGATCAGTCACGATTTGCCTGGATCGTGTCACACTGGCCGCAATCTGGTCTGCAATTTTTCGGTCGCGCTCGTTCAGCTGACCTTCACGGCTCAACATCTCGGCGCCCAGAAGGGCTGCCGTCATCGGCGTTCGTAGATCATGCCCAAGTACACCTAGTACCAGTTTCCGTGTTGTCTCCACCGCGATGCCGTACGAGGTGATGGATTCGCTCAAGGCTTGATCAATGGCCTCGTTGAAACGAACCATATCATCGATAGCATGGGGTTCATCAGCCCTCTGCTGCGCAAACCAAAGACGCAGCACACTTGCGCGCAGCGCACGATACTCTGCGACCACTTGATCAAGCGTGAACCCGGCACTCAGCCGGGTAACAGCATGGGCCTGAGCGGCTGTTTCGACCGAGCTCGTTGCCTGCATGCCTCGAGACTTCTCAAACTGCTGGCGGGCTGTCTGTGAGGATGCCATGTCCAGTGCAACGGTTCGCAACATGGCTTCAGCGTGGTTACGCAGGCCTGCAGCATCAAGATCCGGCATAGGGGTCTCGACGGTGCGAGCAAAATCCTCAAAAGCCTCGAGAATGAGCTCGATGTGCTGTGTAATGAACGCATAGAGCCGCACGTCGGGTCCTCGGTGTAATCGCAAGCATCATGGGTGAATGATCAGCATAGACGACGCTGATGACTGAAGATGAACGCGATGAGGTGAAGTGCGTGTAACTTTCCCGATGTGTGCCCAGAGGCCTTTCCAATCCGCCCGTTCCAGCGGGCATCTGCGCTGGCAGCTAGCGCTGCTGGCGACGCCCGCTCAACTGGATCCAGACCGGTGCATGATCACTGGCCTTGGCTTCGTTGCGCACCCAGGCATCCACACCCGCCCGCTTCAGATAAGGGCTGAGACTGGGGTTGAGCAGCAGATGATCAATGCGCAGCCCGGCATTGCGCGCCCAATGATTGCGAAAATAGTCCCAGAACGTGTAGATGCGCTGCTCGGGATACAGGTGACGAACAGCATCGACCCAGCCCTGCGCCAGCAATTGTTGGAAACACGCCCGCGATTCAGGTTGCAGCAGCGCGTCCTTGAGCCATGAGCGCGGGTTATAGATGTCCAGATCGGTCGGCACAACATTGAAATCGCCCGCCAACACCGCAGGGTGGCTGCTGCCCTGCAGTGTTTGGGCATGCTTGATCAGGCACTCGAACCAGCGCAGTTTGTAATCAAACTTGGGGCCAGGTTGCGGGTTGCCATTGGGCATGTAAAGGCAGCTAACCAATACACCGTGCACCGCAGCCTCCAGATAGCGGCTCTGCTGATCGTCCTGCATGCCGGGCAGCCCGCGACGTACCTCCAGCGGCTCGCTATCGCGCGCCAGGATCGCCACGCCATTCCAGGAGGGTTGCCCCTGATACAGGCAGCCATAACCTGCCGCTTCGATGGCCTGGCGCGGAAACTGCTGATCGGCCGCCTTCAGCTCCTGCAAGCAGGCAATGTCCGGTTGCTCCCGCTCCAGCCAGGCCAAGAGCGCAGGCAGGCGGCTGCGGATGCCATTGATATTGAAGGTGGCGATCTTCAGCGCTTTCATGCGTCAGGGTCGCTCACGTGAGCCTGTACGGCATCCTCCAGTGCCCGTATATGTGCCTCGTCGGCCAGTGCCTTCAGCGCCAACCAGTCATCCCAGTCAATCGCGCCGTCGTCCCGCAGCGCCTCGGCGGTGCGAACCAGTTCGTGGTGGTAGGCATCCGGCGATTCGCGCCGGTAGCTGATGTCGTCGTACTGCGCGTACCAGGCTTCAAGTTCAGGAATGCTGCGTTCGATGCTCATGACGGCCGCCTCGTTCTATCCCTGCTAGTGAGAGCCCAGGCCCCGCGCAATTGTTCAACTGCAACGGTCAGCCGGTCAGCCTCCCTACCGCTGAAGCAGTGCATTGGAACTTCTCACCCCTTCCGAGACGTCCCACATCCACACCTGGCGAAAACGGAGATAGAACGATGAGTGCAAAACTGAGTGGCAAGCGCGTAGCCTTTTTGGTCACCGATGGCTTCGAACAAGTGGAGTTGACCGGACCGCGTGAAGCCTTGGAGAAAAACGGGGCCGTGATCGACATCCTGAGTGACAAGGAAGGCACTGTCCGCGGCTGGAACCATGACAAGCCGGCCGACGAGTTTGCGGTGGACGCGACGTTCGACAGCGCCCACCTCGACCTTTACGATGCCATTGTGCTACCGGGTGGGGTACAGAATTCCGACACCATCCGCCTGATACCTGGCGCCCAGAAACTGGTGAAAAGCCACAACTCGGCCAGCAAGCCGCTGGCGGTGATCTGCCACGGCGCCTGGCTGCTGGTGTCGAGTGGACTGGCCAAGGGCAAACGGATGACCAGTTACCAGACATTGCAGGATGATATCCGCAATGCAGGTGGTGACTGGGTCGATGAAGAGGTAGTGGTGGACGGCAACCTGATCACTAGCCGCAAGCCGGATGATATCCCCGCCTTCAGCGAGCAATTGATCAGGGCCCTTGCTGGCTAGCTGCCCGACCCGTGAACTGGCAAATACCTGGTTTGCCAGTTCAACACGCCAGCGCCGTTTGCATGCAATCACCTGACGGTTGCTGCAACGGTTTGCAAAACCGGCCCACCACCTTACAATCGCGATTAATTCCCATATGCATCTGATTAGCGGAAAGGTGAAGTGCCCATCGACGCCCCACTGCAACCCATCGACAGCCTGTATCGCGACCACCACGGCTGGCTGCAAGGCTGGCTGCGCCACCGCCTGGGTGATCGCGAGCGGGCGGCGGACATCGCTCAGGACACTTTCCTGCGCCTGCTGGTAACCCGCCGCCTGCCGGAACAGCGCGACGGCCGTCGATTCCTGGTGCAGATCGCCCGCAATCTGGTCATAGACCAGTGGCGTCGCCAGCGTATCCACCAAGCGTATCTGGAGAGCATCGCCGCCCTGCCCGAGCCAGAAACGCCGTCACTGGAAACCCGCGCGATCGTGATCGAAACCCTGATGCAGATCGACGCCATGCTCGACAAGATGCCTGCAAAGGTACGCGAGGCATTCCTGCTGTCGCAATTTGAAGGGCTGACCTACACACAGATCGCAGCGCGGCTGGACGTCAGCGTCAGCTCGGTGCAAAAGTACATGCTCCGCGCCATCACTGCCTGCTATCAGGTCCTGTACGCTGAATGAAGAACGTCAGCGAAGCCCCCCTCTCCCCCGCAATCGTCGAGCAGGCCAGCCATTGGCTCATGCTGCAATGGAGCGGTGAGTTCAAAGCGGCGCAACAGCAGCGCTTTCTTGAATGGCGCGCCGCGGACCCGGAGCACGATCGCGCATGGCGACGCCTGGAGCGCCTGCAAAGTACCCTGAGCGGTGTCCCAGCGGATACAGCACTAGGGGTGCTGCGCGAGCTGCCCGATGCGCGTCGTCGGCAGGCGCTCAAGCTGCTCGGCACGCTGCTGTTGGCCGGCGGGAGCGGCTATCTGGTCCATTCACAATCCCCTTGGCGCGAAGCCACGGCAGACCTGCGCAGCGGCACTGGCGAACGCTTGCAACGCTCGCTGGACGATGGCAGCCAACTTAGCCTGAACAGCGGCACTGCGGTTGATATCCGGTACAACGCGTCGGAACGGCGCATTTGCCTGCTCGCTGGGGAGTTGTTGCTTGAAAGTGGTCATGACCCGGCGCATCGCCCGCTGATCGTTGAAACTGCAGCGGGAGAAATCCAGGCGTTGGGCACACGCTTTTCCGTGTACCAGCGTGAGGATGGCAGCCACGTCGAGCTGTTTGAAGGCGAGCTGGAGCTGCGTCCGCGGCAGTCGCCCGCCAGCCGCCTTCACGCAGGACAAAGTCGCTGGTTTTCCGCCAATCGCCTCGGCGACCTCGGGCCAGCCAACCTCAACACCATCGCCTGGCTAGACGGCCGCTTGATCGCCGAGCGCATGCCGCTGGGGCACTTCGTCGCCGAGCTGGCTCGCCATCGTCCCGGTGTGCTTCGCTGCGACCCCGCTGTAGCGCAGTTGCCACTGACGGGGGTGTTTCCCTTGGCAGACACCGACCGCGTGCTGATGGCAGTTCAGCAGTCGCTGCCCGTAAAAATACAGAGATTGACGCGCTTCTGGGTCAATGTCAGCCCGGCTTAGAAACGCACAAGACTGCTGGCCGTTTGCTGCCAGCCTGGAATGGCAAAAAAGAGTTTGTGCGGTGTTGTCGTTTTGGTCGAGTTGTACGGGATACCTCTTGAAACCCATCAACAAGCCTTCTCAAGAGGATCGTTCAGAGTGTCGCACCTGCCCACGCCAACCCGTTCACGGCTGACCCGCCACATCCTGCTTGCCAGCTTGCTCGGCGGCGCCCCTTTATTGCTTGCCATGCCTGCCGCACTGGCCTACGCAAGTGAACAGACACGCCATTACGCCATCCCGGCTGGGGGCCTTGATCAGGCGCTGAACCGTTTCGCAAGCCAGTCCGGCATCTTGCTGTCCGCAGACGCACAATTGACCGCTGGCAAGCATACCCCGGGGCTCAGCGGCACCTACTCGGTGAGCGATGGCCTCGCCCAGTTGCTGACCGGCACCGGCCTGCGCGTGCTCAAGGGTGAGGACAGCTACATCATAGAAGTGGCAGCGGACAGCGAAGGTGCCCTGGAACTGGGGGCGACTACCGTAACCGGCGCACTGCTGTCTGGCACCACCGAAGGCACAGGTTCGTACACCTCACGTTCAGCGCAGACGGCGACCAAACTGCCATTGTCCCTGCGCGAGACGCCACAATCGGTCACGGTCATCACGCGCCAACGCATCGAGGACCAGAACCTCGCCAACCTCAACGAGGTGGTGCAGAACACTCCTGGGCTCACCCTGCGCCGGACTGGCCCCGAACGATCCTCGTACTACGCCCGGGGGTTTTCCCTCGATAACATCATGTACGACGGCCTGCCCACCAGCCTGGACAGCTCACAGGTATCCCAGGACCTGCTGTCGGCCGACATGGCCATGTATGACCGGGTCGAAGTCGTGCGCGGTGCCACCGGCCTGATGCAGGGTGCGGGCAACCCTGCGGCGTCGATCAACCTGATCCGCAAGCGGCCGACGCGCGAGTTCCAGGCCAGCATCGAAGGCAGCATGGGCAGTTGGGACCGTTACCGCACCGAGGTCGATGTCTCCGGCGCGCTCAACGACAGCGGAACCGTTCGCGGCAGAATGGTGACGGCATATCAGACCGGCAACAGCTACCGAGACACACTGGAAAACGAACGCAACCTGTTCTACGGCATCCTGGAGGCCGACCTGGACGACAGCACCACCTTGACCCTGAGTGCATCGCGCCAGCAAGACAACAACAATGGCAACGGCTGGACCGGCCTGCCGGTGGGCTTTGACGGCAGCGACCTGCATTTGTCACGCTCTACTTCGCTGAGCAGCGACTGGGAGTATTGGGACAAGACCAGCACCTCTGCCTACGCGGCACTGGACCACATTCTGGACAATGGCTGGAAGCTCAACCTCTCGGCCACCAAAACCTGGGCCGACCTCGACATGCTGGGCACCTATCTGGTCGCTAACACCACCACCCAGGCCTATAACCAGTTCGTCGGCGCGGGGCACTATCGGGAAACCCAGAACAGCTTCGACGCCTATGCCAGCGGCCCGTTTCGCCTGATGGACCGAGACCACGAACTGGTGGTCGGCGCCAGCCACCGGCGGGTGGTGTTCAACGGTGATGTGCCCTACAACATCTTGCTGAACAGCAACATCGACCTCTACAACTGGGATGCTGGCGCCACACCAAAACCGCCGAGCCAGGACAAGTACGGCTGGCAGAACACCAACGCCAAGCTCAACAGCGTTTATGCCACCACACGCCTGAGCCTGGCCGACCCGCTGAAGCTGATCCTGGGCAGCCGCCTGGACTGGTACGACAACACCACCACCTCGCCCTACAAAAGCACCGCCCCGAGCGAGCTGAAAGTCACCCGGCATGTCACCAAGTACGCCGGCCTGATCTATGACATCGACGAGCATCACAGCGTGTATGTGAGCTACACCGATATCTTCAAACCCCAGAACTACAAGGATGCTTCCGAAAACATCATTGCGCCGATCACCGGAAAAAACCATGAACTGGGCATCAAGGGTGAATACTTCGACGGGGCACTGAACGCATCGGCTGCCCTCTTCCAGATCGACCAGGAAAACCGTGCGAAATCGTTTACCGACGGTTGCCCTACTGCCCCGACTACCCCGTGCTACGAGGCGGCAGGCAAAGTGCGCAGCAAGGGCATAGAGCTGGAGGTACAGGGCCAATTGACGCCTGATTGGCAACTGGCTGCCGGTTATACTTTTGCCGAGGCCAAGTATGTCAAGGATACCAAGAAAGAAAACGAGGGCCGTCTGTTCGACACCGACATACCCCGCCATCTGTTCAAGATGAGCACGTCCTACACACTGCCGGGTCAATACAACCAGTGGCGTGTCGGAGCCTCCCTTTATCACCAGAATCGAATCTACAACAAGAACACCACCTTCATGATCGAGCAGGATGGCTACACCTTGGTGGACTTCATGTTGGGGTTCAAGCCGACCGAACACATCGATGCGCGCGTCAACCTTAACAACGCGTTCGACAAGAAGTACTACAACGCCCTCAGCAACTCTGTCGCGGTGCCGAGCAACGTTTACGGTGAGCCACGCAACCTGATGCTGTCGCTGAAGTACACATTCTGATAGCTGTGCTGCCCCCGGCTCTTGAACAGCCGGGGCAACAGATGGATGCCATGTGCGGCAGACATGCGTCCACGGTAGCTTGGCTCACGGTTTCTTTTCCACGTCCCTTGGTGCTTTCGCGGGGCCTTGGGGGTCCACTTGAGGGTCGTCCAGATCAGGGGAGTCCGGGTCGAAACCCAAGTCCTGATCAGTTGTTGCATGATCGGAAGAATGGGGGCCTTTCTGCCGCTGATCGTCGGGTTTGTTCATCATCTAGTCTCCGAAGTGTGAGAAATGTGGTTTGTTCACCGTCACGGCCTTGCCCTGTCTGAACAATGTCGTGGCTTGATCTTGAACACGTCAATGGGAGTCCTCCCTGCCTGGCCCCGCTTCGTCGTGCTCCCCCAGTTGCTGGTATCGCTTACGAAGCGCATGGAGTTCAGCTGGCCCCATATCTTCAAGGTCGAGCAACGCCTTGTGCGCCCGTTGGGTAGTGCGCAACAGTTCGTCAAGTTTGATGTGCAACTCGTCGCTATCACGGTTTTGGGTATTCTGGATCAGGAACACCATCAGGAACGTGATGATCGTGGTCGATGTATTGATGACCAACTGCCAGGTGTCGTTGAAATGAAACATGGGCCCGCTTACGCCCCAGGCAATGATCAGCATAAAGGCAATAACGAACGTCAACGGCCGCCCGCTATGGTTGGCTAGCCATTGTGCAAACCGATCAAACTTCATGGCTGAGCCTCCTTCATGGTGTACCTCAGTGGAACCCAGGCATCCGGTGGAGGATTGCAACACCGGTAAAGTTCCCTTTTGCATGGCCATCCACTCGTCAATCGCACTGAACAATCCGGTCCCGGTTCCTGTCGCTACTGTTACATACAGGAGCGCAGGGACTTATGGTGAGCGAGATCCGCATCGGAATTTCCGGTTGGCGCTATGGCCCATGGCGCAAGGACTTCTACCCCGAGGGGCTGCGCCAGGACGACGAGCTGGCGTTTGCCTCTCGGGCAGTCAACAGCATCGAAATCAACGGTTCGTTCTACGCACTGCAAACGCCCGAGCGCTATGCCAAGTGGCGTGACGAGACACCGGAGGGGTTCGTGTTCTCTGTCAAGGCGCCGCGCTACATCACCCACGTACGCAGGCTGCGCGAAATCGACGAGGCGCTTGCCAACTTCTTCGCGTCGGGCCCCTTGCTGCTGGGTGACAAGCTGGGCCCCTTCCTGTGGCAGTTTCCCCCGAATCTGAAATTCGACGCGCAGCGCTTCAGCGACTTTCTGGCCAAGCTGCCACGCGACCGCAAAGCCGCCCGCAGCCTTGCGCACCACGCCGCCGAACGCCTGCAAGGCAACGGCGGCACGGCCGTGCCGGGTAATGCGCGCTTGCGCCACGCCGTGGAAATCCGCCACCCCAGCTTCCTCTGCGACACCTTCATCGACCTGCTACGCAAGCACAAGGTTGCCCTGGTGGTCGCCGACAGCGCCGGCAAATGGCCCTATGTCGAAGAGGTCACGGCCGAGTTCGTGTACCTGCGCCTGCATGGCGATGTCGAACTGTACAGCAGCGGCTACACGGCCAGGGCGCTGCGCCGCTGGCGCCTGCGCATCCAGGCCTGGGCTGCGGGCAGCCAGCCTGAGGATGCTCAGCGTGTGGTGCGCCGCGCTCCGGCAAAACGCACCTCCCGTGACGTCTACTGCTACTTCGACAACGACCAGAAAGTCCACGCCCCCTACGATGCCCGCCGCCTGCTGGACAAGCTAGGCCTTGACGGCGAGTTGGTGACCGAACCAGGCGTCGAGCCGCAGGAGCCGCTATGAACCCGACACTGCCCGCCCCCCCGCTGCATCATCGACAAGGTCACCGCCGTACATCGCCTGACGGTACTGACCCTCAACGTGCACAAAGGCTTCACCCTGTTCAACCGCCGCTTCATTTTGCCGGAGCTGCGCGAGGCGGTACGCTCGACCGGCGCCGACCTGGTGTTTCTCCAGGAGGTGCACGGCACTCATCACCATCATGCCGAGCGCCATCCCAAGTGGCCACAGACACCCCAGTACGAATTCCTCGCCGACAGCATGTGGCCGCAGTTCGCCTATGGCCGCAATGCGGTCTACCCCCATGGCGACCATGGCAACGCCCTGCTGTCCAAGTTCCCCATCCGTGCCCATGACAACCTGGATGTTTCGGTCCATGGCAACGAAGAACGGGGCCTGCTGCATTGCCAGCTGGAAGTGCCGGGCCATGAACAGGTGCACACCGTCTGCGTACACCTGGGCCTGCGTGAGGAGCATCGTCAGCGTCAGGTCGGCCTGCTGCTGACATTGCTGGACAGCCTGCCGCCGGATGAGCCGGTCATCGTCGCCGGCGACTTCAACGATTGGCGCCTGAAAGCAGATGCGCGGCTGTCGGGCCACCTGGTGGAAGCTTTCGGCAAGCCGGCACGCAGCTTTCCCGCGCGCTTGCCGATGCTGCGGCTGGACCGCATCTACCTGCGTAACGCACAAGCTTGCGAAGCACGGGTGTTGTCCAGATACCCATGGTCCCACCTCTCCGACCATGCCCCGCTGGTGGCGCAGGTGACGCTATGAAACTGAATTGGTGCGACGGCAACCGCGTCGAGTTGCTGATAAACGGCGAGCAGTATTACCCCCGCGTATTCGAGGCCATGGCCCAGGCACGCGAGGAAATCCTCCTGGAAACTTTCATCATTTACGACGACAAGGTCGGTCAACCCTTGCGCCACGCCCTGATCGATGCCGCGCGGCGCGGGGTGCGGGTCGAGGTGGCGGTGGACGGCTACGGCACCGCCGACCTGCCTGACGATTTCATCTCGTCGATGACCGAGGCCGGGGTGCGTTTCCATTCCTTCGATCCGCAACCACGGCTGGTGGGCATGCGCACCAACCTGTTTCGCCGCTTGCACCGCAAGATCCTGGTGATCGACGGGCAACGCGCCTTCATTGGCGGCATCAATTACAGTGCCGACCACCTGGATGACTTCGGCCCACAGGCCAAGCAGGACTACGCCGTGGAGGTCGTCGGCCCGGTGGTGGCCCAGGTGCATGCTTCTTCCTGCCGCATGCTCGCACCGGTGCTGGATGCCGCCAGCAGGGTTCAGCCGGGCGGCATCGCTTCAGGCCCGACGAGCGCCGTGCTGGTGGAGCGCGACAACCAGCGCCATCGCAACGATATCGAAGCCTGCTACCTGCAGGTTTTCCGTGAAGCAAGGCATCGTATCGTCGTGGCCAACGCCTACTTCTTCCCGGGCTACCGCTTGCTGCGCGAACTGCGCAACGCCGCCCGGCGCGGGGTCGAGGTGACGCTGATCCTCCAGGGGCAACCGGACATGCGCTGGGTACGCGCGCTCTCGCGGCTGCTCTACAACTACCTGTTGCGCGACGACGTGCGCATCCATGAGTACTGCCAGCGGCCGCTCCATGGCAAGGTTGCGTTGGTGGACAATGACTGGTCCACCGTAGGCTCAAGCAACCTCGACCCCCTGAGCCTGTCGTTCAACCTTGAGGCCAACCTGCTGATTCGCGACCCCGCGTTCAACGAACACCTGTACCAGCACTTGACCGAACTGAGCCGGGAGCACTGCAAGACCGTGACGCTGGAGCGCATGGTGCGCGGCTACTGGTGGCGTGCCCCGCTGATCTTTCTGGGCTTCCACATCACGCGCTATTTCCCGCGGATCGCCGGCTGGTTTCCGGCGCACCGGCAGCGCCTGCAGTCGCTGCAAGGCGACGGCGAGGCCCCGGCCGACTACCACGGGGGCAAGACATGATGGCCACTTCACGCTGGAAGACCTGGGGCAAGCGCTTGCTGACCGTGCTGTTCCTGGTGTTGATACCGGTACTGCTGTTCACCCTGGCACGTAACCTGGACTGGAACGAAGTCCGCCAGTCGCTGCTGGCGTAACGGCCCTCGACCCTGGCCTTGGGGTTGCTGCTGGCCCTGTGCAGCTACCTGGTATTCGCCAGCTACGACCTGCTCGCCCGCGCCTACACAGGCCACCACCTGCCGGCCCGACAGGTACTGCCGGTAGCGTTCGTCTGCTATGCGTTCAACCTCAACTTCACCACCTGGGTCGGTGGCGTTGCCCTGCGTTATCGCCTGTACAGCCGGCTGGGCCTGGATACCCCAACCATCACCCGCATCATCACCTTGGGGCTGTTGACCAACTGGATGGGCTACCTGCTGCTGGCCGGTACGGTATTCGCCCTGGGCTTTGTGAAACTGCCGGAAAGCTGGGCGGTGGGTGCCAGCGGCCTGCGCCTGATCGGCGTATTGATGGTGGCGGTAGCGTTGGCATACCTGTGCGCCTGTGCCTTCGCCACGCGGCGCACGTGGGCGCTGCGCGGGCACGAAGTCACTCTGCCGAGCCTGCGTATGGCCCTCTGCCAGGTGGCGCTGGGCGCAAGCAACTGGGCGCTGATGGCAGCGCTGATTCACCTGCTGTTGCCCCCTGAGCTGTTCTATCCCTCGGTGCTGGGTGTGTTGCTGATCAGTTGCGTCGCCGGCGTGGTCGCTCACATTCCTGCCGGACTCGGCGTACTGGAAGCCGTATTCCTGGCGCTGCTCCACGGCCAGCTAGGCCAAGGCACCCTGGTGGCCGCACTGCTCGGCTATCGGACGTTGTACTACCTGATCCCGCTGCTAATGGCGGTGGTGACCTACCTGATCCTCGAAAAGCGTGCCAAGGCCTTGCGCAGACAGGCCGGGGCAGCCCTCGACAAGCGCTGACGGGCCCTGGTGCCCGGGAGGTATATCATGCGATTCGCTCTGTACATGGCAATGCTGGGCACCCTGAGCAGCGGGCAGGTGCTGGCCGAAGGTTGCGACGTGGTCACCCGCTCATCCAGCGAGGCGGTCAAACCGGTGCAGCAACACACCTGTTACAGCTACGGCAACATGCCCGCTGAGGCGATTGCCTGGTCGTGCAGCAACGAAAGCAAGGAAATGTTGAACAGCCAGAAGCGTCGGGTGGAGCGTTGCCCCGACGGCAGCGTTGGCAGCTGCATCGCGCCTCTGACGCAGGAGACGCTGGCCAACCCCGATGCCGCTGGGCGTGATGAGCCTGCCACCCGCCCTGCACTACCCAAGGATGCGCGGATCATCACCTACTACTACGACACCCCTGGCTTGGGCCAGGCACGTAGCGATTGCGAACGCAACAACGGTGTCTGGCAGACCCATTGAGGGCGTAACTCAAACCAGATGCGTGACGGGTGAGTTTCCACATGATCTGAACAACGTCCTGTCGCTCTCCCGTCTCACATCTGTCAGCCACTGGGCCTCATGGCGAAATCGGATCGCTCGCCGGGAATGTTTCATCCAGTGCATTATCGACATTGGATTCTTTCGACTCAGCCAACTCACCACACTTGCAGTCGCTCATACGACAGGGCTCGCCGTTGCGATGGCCCTTCGCACAGGCTTCGCAGCAATAGGCCTTGCCATCCTGGACCACAGCATTGGCATCCACTGTGCAAGAACAATGGGTGCAGGAACAGCGTTGCTCGTTCATCTCGGCTCTCTCCCTTCGTCATCGGGTACCACGTCATCGGTCCACAGCTCGCCGTCCAGCGGCGCGGAGCGAGCCAGTTCGGCCTCGTCCAGGCCGAACCCACCACCGATCTCGTGGGCCTGCACCTGGCGCAAGGTCTTGTCCGCCGGGCCGCCGCTGCCAGGCTCATCCGGATCGCGGGCACCGGTCTCATCGAGCAGCGTATCGGGGCTCAGGTCATCGAGGGTGACATTGTCCTCGTGCAGGCTGTCGCTCAGCGCCTCGCCGCCGGTCATCCCGCTTTCGGCGACACGCCGGGGCGGATAATCCTCGGCGATCTCCCGCGCCGGTCGCTCGTCGCCGACACGCCCCTGGCGTTCATCGCGGCGTTCGCTGAAATCCAGCTCGTGGACGCTGCCCATGCGGTCCTCGGTGTCGTCGATCTCAATGGGCGGTCTTGGGTCATCGGGTGTGGACATGAACGTTCTCCGTCTGTGGGCTTCACTCGGTCGACCCTCCCCAGCGGCAAATGATTCAGAGTTTCTGCCAGCCCCCCACCCCTCGCATTTTTTGAACTCCTCGCGCCACCGCCGCCTCCCAATCCTGAGACCCGCGAACCCTTCCGGAGCCCGTCATGGCCAAACCCCTACAGGAGTACCAGCGCAAGCGCGACTTCAATGCCACGCCCGAGCCGGCTGGTAAACGCGCCCGCCCCCGCTCGGCCCATGCGCTGCAGTACTGCATCCAGAAGCACGATGCCAGCCACCTGCATTACGATTTTCGCCTGGAGCTCGACGGCACCCTCAAGAGCTGGGCCATCCCCAAGGGCCCCTCACTGGATCCCAAGGTCCGGCGCCTGGCAGTGCATGTAGAGGATCATCCGCTGGATTACGCCAACTTCGAAGGAAGCATCCCTGAAGGCCACTACGGCGCCGGCGATGTCATTGTCTGGGACCGGGGTGTGTGGGAGCCCGAGGGCGACCCGCGCGAAGCCTATGCAAAGGGCAAGCTGCGCTTTCGCCTGCAGGGCGAGAAACTGTCAGGGGTCTGGAACCTGTTCCGCACTCACCTGGCCGGCAAGAAAGAGCAGTGGATGCTGGTCAAGTCCCATGATGGGCAGGCACGCAGTGAAACGGACTACAGCATTGTCGAGGCCCTGCCGGACAGCGTGCTGAGCGAGCGCACCCTGCCCCCGCGCAGCCCGGCCAAGGCGACCACCACCAGGCACAAGCGAGCCGGCCGCAAAGCCCTGCCGGATATACTCCAGCCGCAACTGGCCACGTTGGTCGATTCCCCGCCAAGCGGCGATTGGCGCTACGAAGTCAAGTTCGACGGCTACCGCATCCTGGCGCGTATCGACGGTGACGACATACGCCTGTTTACCCGTAATGGCCACGACTGGAGTGCGAAGATGCCCCGGCAGGTCGAGGCGCTCAAGGCCCTGGGCCTCGACTCGGCATGGCTGGACGGCGAGATGGTAGTGGTCGACGACAACGGCGTGGCCGACTTCCAGGCTTTGCAGAACGCCTTCGACACCGAGCATGACGAGCGCATCACCTACTACCTGTTCGACCTGCCCTGGCTGGGCGGTGAGGACCTGCGAGCACTGACGCTGCAACAGCGCCGTGCAACCCTCGCCCGGTTGCTGGAAGGCCATGCATCGCAGGTACTCAGGTATTCCGCCGATTTTGAGGAGCCCGTCGAGTCACTGCTCGACAGCGCCTGCCGACTGGAACTCGAAGGCTTGATCGGTAAACGTGCCGACAGCCCTTACGTTGGCCGGCGCAGTAGCGACTGGGTCAAGCTCAAGTGCAAGCAGCGCCAGGAATTCGTGATCGTCGGCTACACCGACCCCAAGGGCAGCCGCAACGGCTTCGGCGCCCTGCTGCTGGCCTTGCACGACCACGACAGCGGCCAGCTGCGTTACGCCGGCAAGGTCGGCACGGGCTTCAGCGCGGCCACCCTGGACAGCATTCACGCCCGCCTCAAGCCGTTGCAAACCGACAGATCCCCCTTGCCGAAACCACCTACCGGTGCCGAAGCCCGCGGCGTGCATTGGCTCAGGCCACAGCTGCTGGCAGAGGTCGCCTATGCCCAGATGACCCGCGAAGGCATCGTGCGTCACTCGGTGTTCCACGGCCTGCGTGACGATAAACCTGCCACCGCCATCGACCTGGAGCGAGCAATGCCCACCAAGCGCGCAGCACAGACAGAACCCGAGAACCTGGGCACCCTGCGCCTGACCCACCCCGACCGCGTGGTCGACGCAACCACGGGCACCACCAAGCGCGAGGTCGCCCAGTACTACGCTCAGGTCGCCGACTGGCTGCTGCCCCAGCTCAAGGACCGACCTGTAGCCCTCGTCCGCGCCCCGGATGGTCTGAGCGGCGAACTGTTCTTTCAGAAAAACGCCGGCCAGCTGCATATTCCCAAGGTGCTCAGCTACAACAAGGCCCAGGCCGGCCAGGCGGCCATGGTGCTCAACGGCGCCGAAAGCCTGCTGGGCGCGGTGCAGATGAACACGCTTGAACTGCACACCTGGAATGCCACCACCAAGGATTTCGATAAACCCGACCGCTTTGTCCTCGACCTGGACCCTGACCCGGCGCTGCCGTGGAAAGCCATGCTCGAGGCCACCCAGCTGACCCTTACCCTGCTCGACGAACTGGGCCTGAAGGTGTTTCTCAAGACCAGCGGCGGCAAGGGCATGCACCTCGTCGTACCCTTGACCCGACGCGCTGGCTGGGACGAGGTGAAGGACTTCAGCCATGCCCTGGTCAATCACATGGCCGGGCTGTTCCCTGATCGTCTCAGCGCCGTGTCCGGGCCGAAGAACCGGGTCGGGCGGATCTTTATCGACTACCTGCGTAACGGCAAGGGTGCCACCACCGTCGCCGCCTACTCGCTGCGGGCCCGCGAGGGCCTGCCGGTGTCGGTGCCGATCTGGCGTGAGGAACTGAGCCAGCTCAAGGGTGCCAACCAGTGGAACATCGGCAACCTTCACACGCGGCTTGCACAGGTCGAAGACCCGTGGGCCGAAATGGGCAAGACACGCCAGTCGATCACGTTGCGTATGCGCAAGCAGTTGGGAATTGCATGATGGAACTGACCCACTTCGATTCGTTGTTACACCGTTTTGCTCACCGTTCGCAGGCCATCGAACGCGACGCTTCGCTAATAGAACTGATGCAGGCCTTGCAGGGCGACCGGCTCGACGTACTCCCGTTGCCCGGCCAGGGCTGCACGCTCGAACGCTGGCGCGTCCTGGCGCGGGTCGCCGGTTACGATCTAAGCCTGGCCAAACTCTATGAAGGCCATACCGACGCCTTGGCAATCCTCGCCGAATGCGGCGCCGCCCAGCATGCCTTCAACGGCATTTGGGGCGTGTGGGCCGCCGAGCCGCCAGATGCCCGGGCATACATTGTCGAGCGGGACGGTGAACGCGTGCGCCTGCAAGGCCGCAAGGCTTGGTGTTCGGGCGCGTTGCAGGTCGACCGTGCCCTGCTGACGGCCTGGGAAGACGACCAGCCTCAGTTGGTGGCCATCGAATTGCCTCATCCCAGCCAGCGCATCTTGGCCGAACATTGGCAGGCCGTAGGCGTGGCCGCCACCCGCAGCGTTGTGATCGAATTCGACGACTCGCCAGGGCTGGCCATCGGTTCGCCCGGCCAGTACCTGTCCCGTCCTGGCTTCTGGCAAGGCGGCGCGGGTATCGCCGCTTGCTGGTATGGCGCCGCCGAGGCACTGGCCGGGTACCTTCACGAACAGTGCCGCAAACCCCGGCGCGACCCGCATGCCGATGCGCATCTGGGCGCAGTCGATGCAGCCTTGTACGGTGCCCGTGCCGCCCTTCGCGAATGCGCCACCTGGATCGACCTTCACCCTCAGGATGACGCCAGCTTCGAGGTGCGGCGCACCCGCGCCCAGGTCGAGCAGGCGGTCGAGCAGGTCATTCAGCATGCCGGCCGGGCGCTCGGTGCCACGCCGTTCTGTTGCAGCAGCCATTTCGCCCGGCTCAGTGCCGACCTGCCGGTATACATACGCCAGAGCCACGCCGAACGCGACCTGGCCGAGTTGGGCCGGCAACTGACCGGCCTGCCGGCGGGAGCATGGCAACTATGAGCCAGAACTTGATACAGGCCGCGCAAGGCACACCGTGGAGCGCCTGGCAGCATTCTGCTCAGTTGGCCCGCGCCAGCTGGACGCTGCCCGAGCAGTTGTGCCCACCCGGGAGGCGCCTGGTGCTGCTGGCTCCGCACCCGGACGACGAAATCCTCATGGCCGGCGGGCTGCTGGCCAGCTTCCAGGGACGAGAACAGGACGTGCTGCTTCTTTCTGCCACCAATGGCGAGGGCAGCCACCCGCATTCCTCACAATGGCCAGAGCGCCGCCTGCGCCATCAGCGCCCACTGGAAAGCCGCCATGCCCTGCAACTGCTTGGGCTGGACCTCAACCGCCTCGACTGGCGACGACTCAACCTCAAGGATGGCGCGCTGCCCCACGATGAAGCCTTTTTGGTCAACCACCTGAACCAGTTGCTCAAACCTGGCGACCTGCTGCTGACCACGTGGCGCGGCGACGGCCATTGCGACCACGAAGCAGCAGGTCGCGCCTGTGCCCAGGCGGCCCAGACCAGGCGTGTACAACTCGCTGAGGCCCCAGTCTGGGCCTGGCACTGGGCAAGCCCCGACGACCCGCGCCTGCCCTGGCCCCGCGCACACCGCGTGCAACTGTGCGATGAGCACCTGGCGCTCAAGCGCCAAGCCCTCGCTGCACATGCCAGCCAGTTGCAGCCTGATGGTGATCGCCCACCGGTTGTGCCGGAACAGCTGCAGGCTTGCCTGTTGCAACCATTCGAGCTGCTCTTTCTGTCAACGGAGGCAACATGAGCCTGGACGCACAGTACTTCGCCGACTTGTACGCCGGCAACGATGACCCCTGGGCCTTTCGTACCCGCTGGTACGAACGGCGCAAGCGCGAGCTGACCCTGGCCAGCCTGCCGCGCCAATGCTACGAGCGCGTATTCGAGCCGGCCTGCGCCAACGGCGAGCTGAGCGTTCTGCTGGCCGAGCGCTGCGCCAGCCTGTCGTGCCAGGACATCGACGCGACCGCTGTGGCCTTGGCCCGTCAACGGCTTGCAGGCGTGAGCCACGCCCATGTCGAACAGGGCCACCTGCCGGGCGACTGGCCGGGCGGTCAGTTTGACCTGATCGTGTTCAGTGAGATCGGCTACTACCTGGACCCCACCGACTGGTTGCAGGTGATCGAGCAGTCGGTGGCCAGCCTGGCGTATGACGGTGGTTTGCTGGCCTGCCACTGGCGCCATCCCATCGCCGGCTGCCCGCAGGATGGCCGCGAGGTGCATGCCCTGCTGGCCCGGCATCTGCCACTTTACCCAGTGCTGCGCCACGAAGAGGCGGATTTCCTGCTCGAATACTGGTCGTGTCAGCCCAGCGTCGTGGACCTTGACGAGATCTGCCCATGATCGCCGTCATCATCCCCGCGCACAACGAAGCGCGCCGGTTGGGGCGCTGCCTGACTGCGGTCAAACAGGCCGTGGCACACGCCGAGGGGGCTGGGCTGGCGGTGGAGGTGCTGGTGGTGCTCGATCGCTGTGTCGACGCCAGCGCGCGCATCGCCCGCCGCCACGGCGTGCATACCCTGGAACTGGAGGCCGGCAACGTCGGCATCGCCCGGCGCCTGGGGGCGGCGTGGATGATCGAGCGCGGTGCCCAGTGGCTGGCCTTCACCGACGCCGACAGTCGCGTGCCCAGGCATTGGCTGGTGTCACAGCTGCAATGGCACGCGGACGCGGTGTGCGGCACGGTGCACATCGAACGCTGGCAGCCTTGGCAGAACGCAGCGTTACGCCAGTTGTACCGCAGCCGTTATCAGGCCCGTGAAGGGCATCGGCATATCCATGGCGCCAACCTCGGCGTATGCGCCAAGGCCTACGAGCGCGTGGGCGGCTTCCAGCCATTGCCGGCGCATGAAGATGTGCAACTGGTGCTGGCCCTGGAAGCCAGCGGCGCACAGATCGTCTGGACCGCAGCGCACAGCGTGACCACCAGCAGCCGGGTGGACAGCCGTGCGCGCGAGGGCTTTGGGGACTATCTCAAGGGGCTGGGGGGACCGCTTGCGTAACTCATGAAGCCTTGCGCGGTCGCTTGGCCGCCGGCTTCTTCGCTTTGGTCTTGCCGCCGAGGCTGCGTTTAAGCAGCTCGGTGAGGTCGATGATGTCGGCGCCCTTCTCAGCCGTCGCGCCCTCGCCTTTGTCCACGGTTTCGATCTTGCCTTTGCTGGCTTTCTCCTCCACCAGGTCGAGGATGGTCTGGCGAAACGCATCATGGTACTCATCGGGCGTCCATTGCCCGCTCATGTCCTCCACCAGGCGCCTGGCCATGTCCAGCTCACGCTTGTCGACCTTAGTCTCGGTCACGCTCTTGTCCAGTTCCAGCGTATCCAGCCCGCGCACCTCCTCCGGCCAGCGCAGGGTGATCAAGACCAGTGCATCTTCCAGCGGGCGCAGCAGGGCCAGGTGCTGGCGGGTGTGCAGCACCACGGTGGCCAAGGCCACCTTGCCGGTGCTGTGCAGGGTCTCGCGCAGCAAGGCATAGACCTTGCCACCACGACGATCGGGGCTCAGGTAGTAGGGGGTGTCAAACTGTTGCAGCGGAATGTCGCCGGCGTCGACGAACGAGAAGATGTCGATGGTCTGGGTCGCCTCGGGCCTGGCCTTGCGGATTTCTTCCTCGCTGATCACCACGTAGCGGCCCTTTTCGTACTCCACCCCTTTGACGATGTGCTCCTTGTCGATGTCCTTGCCGGTCACCTTGTTCACCCGCTTGTAGCCAACCGGCTCCATACTGCGCTTGTCCAGCCAGTCGAAGTCCACTCGCTCACTGCGCACGGCGGTATTCAGCGAGACGGGGATGTGCACCAAGCCAAAGCTGATCGCGCCTTTCCAGATTGCCCTCGCCATGGTCGGTTCCTATGCATCGAAAGATTGGCCGGGATGGCTGTAGCGCAACGCGCCACAGCGTTCGCAACACTGGCAGTGAAGGCCGGCGACTTCACTCACCAACAGGCTGCGCCATTGGCAGCCTCGCAGCAGGCAGACGAATTTCATCAGCCACCTCCCTGGCCCGAGAAATACAGGCCCTTACTGTGACTGACTGCGCGGCGCCGAGAAGGTTTATCCGGATTTGCCGGGCAGCCATCAGGCCACCTACCGGAAGTCACTCATCACTTGCCCGTACACTGCGCGCATCGCCTGACGGTTATCCAGGCCCTGTTCACGGGCCAGTACGAAGGCTTGGCGCTGGCGATCGGCGCTGCTGCCCTCGCGCAGGATGTGCCGCGCTTGGATGAATGAACGCTCGGCATCGGCGGTGTCAGCCGGGCACTGCTGCTGCAACTGCATCAGCCAGCCCTCGGCGCTGACCGGCTGTTGCGCGTGGACACCGATGAAGGTGGCCAGGCGGCCCTGACGCAGGGCGCGCCAGTAGTTTTCCTGGGTGACCCAGCGCATCTCGCGGCTGGCGGGGTCATCGTGGCGGGCCAGCGCCTGCTCGACCAGGTGGCGAAACAGGCCGGCAACGGCCAGGGCATCCTCCAGCCGCGGGCAGCCATCGCAGATACGCAGCTCGACCGTCGGAAACCGCCGCGAGGGCCTGATCGCCCACCAGAAGTCACCGTCCTCGGCCAGGCTACCGGTACGTTGCAGCAATGCCCGGTAGCGCTGGTAGGCACTCCAGTCCGGCAACGGCTCTGGCAGCCCCATGTGCGGCCATTCCCCGCACACTGCACGGCGATAGCTCATGTAGCCGGTATCCTCACCGCCCCAATACGCAGACGAAGTACTGAGCGCCAACAACAAGGGCAGCCAGTACAGCACCCGATTGATCACCCGCATCCGATCAATGCCCACCGGTACGCCGACGTGCACGTGCAGGCCATTCAACAGGCTGCGCCGGGCAACCAGCTGGTAATCGTCGAACAACTGGCGATAGTGCGGGGAGCCACGTGGGCGCTGACGCAGCCACTGGGCGCTGGGGTGGCTCGCCGCGCCGTACAGCCCCGCTCCCTCGTTGGCCAGCGCCTGGGCCAGGCACTGTCGCCGCTCGCCAAAGAACTCACGCGCCTGGTGCAACGTGTCGAAAACCGGCGAAGCGATCTCTATCTGGCTATGGAACATTTCTTCGGCGAACCACGGGCCCAACGCGTCCCGACAACAGCGGGCCACGGCTGCTGACGGAGCCGCCATGACCTGCCCGCTGGCCAGCTTCACCAGCAGGTATTCTTCCTCGATGCCAAACGTGCACTGCCGCGCCACGACGCTATCAGCCGCGACGGGTGACGGTCAGGGCCACGGCGGCAATGCGCTCGACCTGCTCGTAACCGGGTTCAAGCAATTGCTCACCGAATACGTCTGGGTCCAGCTCACGATAGAACCAACTGAACGCAGGCCCTGCCAGGCGTAACCGCACGGATTCGAGCAGCGCGTCGCGCCCCTCGACGATGGCGACACCGGTGTACAGCAGCAACGTGCCCCCGGGCGACAGGCGCTCCCGGGCTTGGTCGACGATGCGCAGCGACAGCTCGGCACCCAGTGCGCCGCCGCCGTGGCGGTAGGCGCGCTGTCCGGCGTCAAGCATGTACGGCGGGTTGGCGACGATCAGGTCGAACGTACCTGCGATGTCATTGAGCAGGTCACTGTGCTCGACCGAGACATTGGCCACACCGGCCAAGGCGGCATTGATGGCGGTGTAGCGCAATGCCATAGGGTTGATGTCCACTGCGCAAACCTGAGCGTGTTGGGCGGCGCGAGCGATCACCAACGCCCCTACACCGCTGCCACAGCCGATGTCTACGGCATGCTGCACGCGCTCGGGCGTGCTGCTCAAATGATCGTGTATCAGCTGGGCGAAACGGTAGCTGTCGGGGCCAAAGAACACCGCGTCGCGGCTGTCCGTTGGCCAGGCAGCATGTACCAGCAACAGATCGTCCAGGCTGGACCAGCGCACAGTGCTGCGCCACAGCGCACCTTGGGCCTCCAGCACGCCAGCGAGGCGCAGCTGCGCCAGTTCATCGGGGCTGAGCAGTGACGCGGCGAACGGCCTACTCCAGCCGAACACATCACGCAGGGTACGCGCCTGCTGCGCATCGGCCCGGGCATTGACCCTGGCCTGGGTCGCCGGCGTCACGCAAGTGAAACGATAGCCGTCGGCACGCAGGCGACGCCCCAACTGCAACAAGGCCTCATCGGCACGGATCTGGTCTTGGTCGAGCAGCATCAGTAGAGCCCTCCTTGCATCAAGCCGGTGGCCTGAATGAACGCGCGGGTGGCCTGCAGGCCCTGGGGGGTAGCATGCCGATTGCCAGCCATCGCTTCGATCAGCGCAGCCATGTCTGCAGCCGGTGGCGCAAGGGGTGTTTCATCTGCCAACTGCAAGGCGTGCTCCCACTGCCCTGGCAGCACCCGACGGATTTCTGCGCCTTGCCAGTCTCCGGCGATCCAGTCATGCCAAAGCTGCTTTTCATAAGCATCGAACACACCGAACATGGCCGCTACAGGGCCTTCTATCAGCGACCAGAAGCGGCTTTGTCGGGGATCGTTGTCGCGCTTGATCCAACCCTGAACCTGTAGCGCCTCCAGAAAATCAGGCATCGCGCCGGGTTCGGCAAGCCACTGGTTGATGGTGCGTCCTTGCAGGCGACAACGGTCCGAATGCATGCACTGGCCATAGATGCGCTTGCGCTCCAGCGCGCCGAGCAATTCGGCCTGCAGGTCGAACGAGGCGATCAACGACGGCGTGTCGATCCCCAGGTCATTAAGACGGTAGCCATGCCTGACACGCTCGTAGAACGCGGGTTTCTCGTCCCGCACCAGCTCGGTGAAGCTCTCTACGGCGCGGCGCGCATGGCCGCTGGCGGCATTATCGATGGTCACATGCAACTGGAAGTAATGGGCGTCGATACCCAGCTCGGCCAGCTCGTGGGTGGTGATCAGCAGATGCAAAGGGGGCTGTTCGTAACCCAGGTTGTAACCGATCACTTCTGGAAGAAAACGCTCGCAGTGCTGGCCGAGCGCCAGTTGCAACGCGCCCTGCAGGTAGCGAGCGGGGTCAAGCGATGGCTCCTGCAGGCAACCCAGGCGACTGAGCAAGCGCTGGTAGATCAACACGTGATTGCAGCGTGGGTCACCGTCTCCGAGTTCTTCGAGGAAGGTGCGGATCAGCCCATGGAAGCGCGGGTCCTGCCAATGCCATAGGGCTCCGTGTAGCCAGGCGCCGTCGACCGCTTTGGTCGGCGCGACTTGCTGCAGAAACCACAAGGCATGGGCCCGATTGGCAAAAAAACGACGGGGGCCGCCCTGACGCCGTTGTTCCAGGTAGGCCGCATGCTCGCTGGCGACACGTCCCGCATGGTTATCGGCCCATTGCGGGAGTAGCCCAGGATCATCTGGCAGGTCGTCGCAAAGCGCACGGGCCAGATGCAGTTGCTCTTCCAGCCAGGCCTCGGTGGTGGGCTCCGGGCCCTCAAGTAGCGCTCGATAGCGATGCTCCAGCCCTAAGTCGGCATTTTGAGGTCTTATACCTGCCTTTGTGGTTGCCACCATGCCCTGTACCTCACTCATTGATTCTGCGGTTTGGTCTCAGCTGGAGGGTTAATTACAGGGTCACTGGGTTGCTGCATCTGCAGTGACGGTTTGCTTGGGTCGGCATCCTTCGCTGGATGATCACTGTCGCGGTCGAAGCAACCTCCGAGCAGCGAGAAACTGGCAGTCAACAGCAACATGGCGAACAGGTTGTTTTTCATGATGGTTACTCGTTTTTGTGAAGACCTAAACCAACGAGTCTCACCGTCCCCCTGAATTCGTTCTGATTACGACATAGCGGATGAGCGGTGCCCGGACACGCAGATTGCGCTGCCACGGCGGCCCTGTTTTCAAGAAAAACTAAACCTTCACCCACACCTGCGGTTCAACCGAGTGCGACATTGAGGTCGCGCCAACAGAACGAAGGAGTGAGACATGAACACACCATTGTTGAAAATCGCCGGCGTTACCCTGTTGATGGGCTTGGCTTCGCTGCAGGTACAGGCAGCGTCTTCGGACGATTTCGTCGATGCGGCCACTGAAGCCGGTATCGCCGAAGTGGTCACCGGCAACCTGGCGCAGGAAAAGAGCCAGAGCGCAGACATCAAGCAATTCGCCCAGCAAATGGTCACAGACCATACCAAAGCCAACCAGGAACTCGGTGACATCGCCCGCAAGCTGGACATCAGCGTGCCCGACGAAGCGGCGCTGACCGACAAGGTGAAGAAGATGATCCTCGAATGGCGCGACGAGTCGTTCGACCGGTCATACGTCAATAACCAGGTCGACGCGCACGAAAAGGCCGTGGAACTGTTCAAGAAAGAGGCCGCCTCCTCCGACAAGCCGGAGCTGAAGGCCTTCGCCAGCGACAAGCTGCCAACGCTGCAACACCATCTGGAACAGGCCAAGGCGCTGCAAGCCACTCACGGCAAGTAACCCACACGTCACCACGTAATCCCAGGGGCCGCCCTGCGGCCCTGCCTTGAGCCATCTGGAGGTGGGCTCCCCATGAATGATCGAATCATCGAACTGTTCACCGACACCACATTCTTCGGCATTTCCATCCTCAACCTGCTGGTAGCGCTGTGCGTTGCTGTGCTGACGTTCGTGATTGCCAGAGCTGTCATCGGCCTGTTGATGCGCCGGGTGCAGCGCTGGTCCGAACATGACGGGGCAATGAGTCAGGTGCTGGCCAAGGTACTGGCCGGCACCAGCAACAGCCTGCTGCTGCTCGCTTCGCTGCTGGTCGGCTTGAGCATGCTGGACCTGCCCGAGCGCTGGCTGGGCCGGGTCAGTAGCTTGTGGTTCGTGGTCGCTGCCCTGCAGATCGGCCTCTGGGTCAATCGCGCCATCGCGCTGGGCCTCACCCGCTACTTCAGCCGGCACAGCGCCGACGGCCTATACCAAGGCAGTGCGCTGGCCACGCTTTCGGCCTGGGGCGCGCGCGTGCTGTTGTGGTCGGTGGTGTTGCTGGCCATGCTGTCCAATCTGGGCGTCAATGTCACCGCCTTCGTGGCCAGCCTGGGTGTGGGCGGCATTGCCGTCGCCCTGGCCGTGCAGAACATCCTGGGTGACCTGTTCGCCTCATTGTCGATCGCCGTCGACAAACCGTTCGAAGTCGGTGATTTCATCGTCATCGGTCCACTGGCGGGCACGGTGGAGCACGTGGGGCTTAAGACCACACGCATCCGCAGCCTGGGTGGCGAGCAGATCGTCATGGCCAATGCCAGCATGATCAGCAGCACGATCCAGAACTACAAACGCTTGCAGGAGCGACGCATCGTGTTCGAGTTCGGCTTGTCGTACGACACGCCCACTGATGCGGTAAAACAGGCGCCCGCCATCGTCGAAGAGGCGATCACAGCCCAACAGCAGGTGCGTTTTGATCGCGCTCATTTGCGCGGCTTTGGCAAAGAGGCACTGGAGTTCGAATGCGTCTATATCGTGAGAGCCCCTGGCTACAACCTCTACATGGATATTCAGCAGGCGATCAATTTCCACCTGCTCGAGCGCTTCAACAGGATCGGAGCCAAGTTTGCCGTACCGGTACGTGCCATCAAGGTGACCGCACTGCCACAATCCCTCGAGCAGCCCCAGGCCCTTTGACCGACAGCGGCACTTTGGCCAGCATGGGCAGTCCTACTTGAACCCCGCTCGTAGATTGATCGGTGCCAGGCCTATAATCGCTGCCACTGCTCACTCCCGGTTCGCACAAGGCTCGTGCCCATGAAATCGTCCAGCAAACCCACGCCCGCCTCGCCGCAAAACCCTGCCCTAAGCCCCAGCCATCTGGACTTTCCAGTGGTGGGTATCGGTGCATCGGCCGGCGGCCTGGAGGCGGTCCAGGCGTTTTTTCAGCGCGTCCCCGAAAACTGCGGCATGGCGTTCGTTGTAGTGTTGCACTTGTCGCCGGACCACCAGAGCCAGGCAGACCGCTTGATCCAGCGCGTCACGCGAATGCCGGTGTGCCAGGTAAGCGAGCCGGTACCGATCGAGCGTGATCACGTCTATGTCATTTCGCCAGCCAACCGCCTGTCCACCAATGACGGCTACCTGCGGGTCAGCCCGGCCAGGCGCAGCCGCGGCGACCACGTCGCCATCGACCTGTTCTTTCGCGACCTTGCTGATGTGCACAAGGACCATGCGTTCTGCGTAATCCTTTCGGGCAGCGGCAGCGATGGCGCAGTGGGCCTATCGCGGATCAAGGAACAAGGTGGCGTGACGCTTGTGCAGTCGCCCGATGACGCCCAGTACCCTGACATGCCCAAGGCCGCCATCGCCACCGGCATGGTCGACCTGATCCTTCCGGTGACCGAGATTCCGGGCAAGCTGGTAGAACTGTGTCGCTCGGCTCAGAAGGTCAAACTGCCGGAAATCGAGGATGACAGCCTCCCGCCGCCGCTAGGCGAACGCTCAGGCGACCCAGCCCAATGCGACCCGCTCCTCGACGACATCCTCGCCCGGCTGCATGCCAGCACCGGCCACGACTTCCAGCACTACAAGCGCGCGACGGTGCTGCGCCGGCTTGAACGTCGCCTGCACGTCACCGCGCAGACCGACCTTGCCGGTTACCGCGACTACCTCGAGCGGCATCCTGAGGAGTCTCGCGCCCTGTTGGCGGACATGCTGATCGGGGTCACCAACTTCTTTCGCGACCGGGACGCCTTCGAAGCGTTGCAACAACAGGCGATGCCGGGGCTGGCCAACGATGACAGCGAGGATCCGCAGCGCGAAATACGCATCTGGTCGGCGGGGTGTTCATCCGGCGAGGAAGCCTATAGCCTGGCGATGATGGCAACCGAGCAATTGGCGATGGAGCAGCGCAGTGCCAAGGTGCAGGTGTTCGCCACCGACCTCGACGAGCGCGCGATCAATGTCGGCCGGCTGGGCGTTTACCCCGATGCCATCGCCACCGATGTTCCCACGGCCAGGCTGCGCCAGTTCTTCATCAAGGAAAATCAGAATTACCGCGTACGCAAGGACATTCGCGAAAAAGTGCTGTTCGCCCGGCACAACCTGTTGTCCGATCCACCGTTCTCTCAGTTGGACCTGGTGGTATGCCGTAACTTGCTCATCTACCTGGACCGGGAAGTGCAACGGGAAATCCTGCGGCTGTTCCACTTCGCCCTGCGTAAAGGAGGTTACCTGTTCCTGGGCAGTTCGGAATCAGCGGACGTGGCGGCCGACCTGTTTATTGCCGTGGACAAGCGCCATCGCATCTTCCGCGCCAGGGAAGTGGAACCGGCGCGCCGCCCGGGGCGGCTTCAGACGCCCGACACGCCAGCAGTACGCGCCAAACCCAAGCCCCTGCGCAAGCTGTCCTATGCTGAAATCCATCACCGGGCGTTGTCCAGGCGCACACCGCCCAGCCTGATCGTCGATGCTGACGGCAACATCTTGCACATGAGCGATGGTGTCGGCCGCTTCCTGCGCCACGCCGGTGGCGAAGTCAGCCCCAGCCTGCTCAACCTGGTACTCACGCCGCTGCGCCCTGCCCTGCGCAGTACCCTGTTGCAGGCTCAAAACACCGGCCAGCCGGTCAGCTCGGGCGCAGTGATCATCACCGTCGACGATCAGCGCGTCGAAGTCCAGGTACAGGTACAGCCCCACCAGGACGAACCCAGTGGCAGCGAATGCCTGCTGGTGATTTTCCAGGTTCGCGAAGCTGATCCCCACAACCCGCCTGCCATTCAGCAAACCGAAGGCATGGTGTTGAGCACCCTGGAGCGCGAACTGCAGCGTACCCGTCAGCAGTTGCAGGAAACCATCGAGCAGTCCGACATCTCCAGCCAGGAGCTGATGGCCTCGAACGAAGAAATGCAGGCGGTCAACGAAGAGTTGCGCCTGGCCAGCGAAGAGCTGGAAACCAGCAAGGAAGAGCTGCAATCCATCAACGAGGAATTGCTGACGGTCAACTACGAGCTCAAGACCAAGGTCGATGAAACCGACAAGATCAACGACTACCTGAGCAACCTGATCGCCTCCACCCAGATCGCCACCGTGTTTGTCGACCGCAACCTGCACATTCGCTGGTTCACCCCTGGGGCCACCGCCATTTTCAGCATACTGCCGGTCGACACCGGCCGCTCGCTGCTCGACATCACCCATCGCCTGGAATATCCAGGCCTGGCGGACGATGCGCGTGCGGTGATCGAGCGCGAAACCACGATCGAGCGTGAAGTGATCGGCCAGGACCAGCATTGGTACCTGGCGCGCCTGCTACCGTACCGGGCCAGCGAGCAGAATGTCGATGGCACCGTGCTGACGTTCATTGATATCACCAAAAGCCGCGCAGCCGAAGAACGCTTGCGCCAAGGTGAGGAGCGCATGCGCCTGGTCGCGGAGAGCACCCATGACTTCGCCATCATCCTGCTTGATGAACAGGGCCTGATAATCGATTGGAACACGGGCGCTGCGTTGATCTTCGGCTACGCCAAGGATGAAGTGATTGGCCAGCACTATGCGCTGATCTTCACCGATCAGGACCGCGAAGATGGCGAACCAGAACGTGAACTGCGTGCCGCGCGCCTGCATGGCCGCGGCCAGGACGAACGCTGGCATGTGCGCAAGGACGGCAGCCGCTTCTATTGCAGTGGCGAAGTGTCACGCCTCAAGGGCAGCAGCCTGCGCGGTTACGTGAAGATCGCCCGTGACCTGACCGGCCACAAGCGCCTGCAGGACGAACAAAGCAAGCGCCTGGCCGAGTCACAAAGCTCCAGCCACATGAAGGACGAGTTCTTCGCAGTGATGTCCCACGAGCTCAAGCACCCGTTGAACCTGATTCAGCTCAATGCCGATATCTTGCGACGTATACCATCGGTCACAAGTACCGGCATGGCGAGCAAAGCGGTCAACGTCATTCGCGAAGCGGTCACCAGCCAGGCGCGGATCATCGATGACTTGCTCGATGTAGCGCGCATCCGCACGGGCAAACTCAAACTGAAGACCCAGCCGGTCGATTTGTGCGCCGTGCTGCAGGGTATCTGCTCCGTAGCTTGCAATGAGCAGCGCGGCCGAAGTGTTCGGCTGACGCTGCCGGCCGATGGGGAACCGGTCTATGTGGAGGCCGACAGCACCCGTGTCGAGCAGATCATCTGGAACCTGCTGAACAACGCACTGAAGTTCAGCCCTGCCGATGGCGAAATTCTGTTGAGACTTGCTCGGCAGGATGAGCAGGCGCGACTTGAAGTCATCGATCAGGGCATAGGCCTCGCCAAAAACTCCCTGGAAGATATTTTTGAGCTGTTCAACCAGGCTGCACCCACCGGCCATGGGCGAGAGGGGCTAGGTATTGGCCTTTCCCTGGTTCGTCAATTGGTAGAAGCCCATGGCGGAGCGGTCAGCGTAGAGTCTCCCGGAATAGGCCAGGGTTGTACGTTCATCATCACCCTGCCCTTGTGCGCGTACGCCCAGCAACCCCAGGTGCAAGGCGAAGTGCTGCCATCAGAAGGTCGGCTGAAAGGGGTTCGTATCCTGCTGGTGGATGACTCGGTCGATGTGCTGGAAGTGATGGAACAATTGCTGTTGATGGAAGATGCCGACGTCGATGCCTACAGCGACCCGAAACTGGCGCTGCAGTCGGCGGCAGATGCGCGTTACGACGTGATCATTTCCGACATCGGCATGCCTGGCATGGACGGCCATGCTCTGATCCGGGCGCTGCGCGGCCTGGAGCATCTGCGCTACATCCCGGCCATCGCGTTGACAGGCTATGGGGCCAGCGCCGACCAATACAAGTCTCGCCAGTCCGGGTTCGACCGTCACCTGAACAAGCCTGTGGGCTATGACGACCTGATCGAAGCGATCGAGCGCCTGAATGGATCAGCGTCGGTCTGAATAAGGGAAGGCAGGCTTTGCGGGGGCGACCCACGCCCCTCAGTGCTTCCTGCCCTCCTCCTTCTGTTTTTCTTCGTCTTGCCTTTCGACCTTTTCCACCAGCAAGGGCATCGTGCCCAGCACCAACAGCGCCAGCACCGTGCTGACCAGCGCCGTGGCTTCGCGTCCCATCCCGGCTGCCGTACCGATGGCCGCCGTCATCCATAGCCCCGCGGCTGTGGTCAGGCCTTTCACATGACTGGTGTCCTGGCCATTGCCTTTGAGAATGGTGCCCGCGCCCAGAAAGCCGATACCGGCAACGATGCCCTGAATCACCCGGCTGAGCGCCTGCGCATCGGCACCTGCCATGCTCGGTGCCAGCACGAACAGCGCCGCCCCCAGCGACACCAGCATGTGGGTGCGCACCCCGGCGGACTTGCCCTTGTGCTCGCGCTCGAAGCCCAGCACTGCGCCGAGTACGGCAGCCATTACCAGGCGTACGAGGATTCGTACGATCTCGCGCTCATCGCCAATGTCGGCGAATTCGGCCTGGATTGTTTGCCAGATCAGGTCCATTGACAGGTACCGGCCTGATGAGGCTTTCTGCTGGTGCGGCGCTCTTCACAGGCGCTCGTTGGTTCGATCTTGATCGGCATGGCAGCGGCTTCCGAGGACGGTTAAAGCGTATGACTGCGAGCACTTCAAGGTTGCTGCATCGGACTGCCTGGCAGGTCGAGTGCAAGCCGTCTGGCTGACTTTGACAGCTGTCAGAAATCGCCATTCTCGATCGCGCATCCTGCTGGGGGTATCGCGGGTATTTTTGGGGGTACATTTCTGCTTTTTGAAGCCAGAAACGCCGTTACAGAGGCCTTTCCAAATGTTCTTTGGCAGCGATGAAAACATGTGAGTCAAAAGCTTGGGAGAGCTTGAGTGTTGCCCCGTGCTTTGGGTTACCAAACTCCTAACCACTGTTTGACGACCCTGACAGTCTTTAGGTGTCGTCGGGCATGCCGTTAATCTGATCATTTTTGCCTTTCCACAAACCATGGAGCTCCATTCACTTCTAGTGGATTGCTACATTGGGGGCACATTTGAGGGCATGCTTTGGATGGTTTGAAAAGGATCCCCCAGCCTGAGGCTCAACAGTTCACTTCTAGAAAAGTCACTCGTTTGTTGTTCCCACACACTGCGGAGTGAAGGTAGGCCGGTAAGATGCCCTCCTCTGCCCAAGTGCGTGAGCAACCGAGTAATACCTCCTCGCAGGTATAGCTTGCCAAGCCGAACTCAGGCCTCAAGCGACGCTTTTCAAAGCGCTGCCAGAAAGTCTGGCAACTCACTTCCAGTGATGCTGAAGGCTTGACCAGACCTCTAGCAGACGTGACACCGTAAACCTTCGTACATCCTATGGAGCACGTACACTCCATTCGCTTCTGGGCTATTTGGTTCGACACTGGCGGGGGAACGCCCTACTTGCTCTTGATCGCGGTAAGGCGCACGACCTCGCAGTCAAAGCTCATCGGTTTCCCAATGTCGGTTGCAAACCGGATCTGGGTATCGCGGAGCCTGTCATTGGTCTTCACCTCTACAAACTTGATTTCGTCGTCAGTGAGCACCATCAGATCAGGCCAGCCGGCTCGGTAGTCGTATGGAGCCACAGAGAAGGCCTCCATGAGATGCGCCAGCTTGTCGTTACCGATTCTCTGGTAGAGATCCAGCATGAACTCATGCCGGACACGTGGGAAATAGTTTCGCAGATGCGCGTTATCCGCCAGTTCAGCAACGTTGCGGGCCAGGGCATTCGGTTTAATGGTCCGGACGGTTTCAACAATCTCAGCGGTGTGCTCGGCCTGGATGGTCATTTGCGCTTCCAGGAACCGAACCACAGCATCGTTTCTGTCGTTGAAGCTGTTGTACTTGGCCAGCGTCTCCAGAGCTGCAGCCTTCAGCAGGAGCAGAGCAGAACCGCCCTCGCAGTAGCTCACCCGCGCTCCCGCGTCGGCATACGTCTGACCAACGATTTCCTCCGGCAGTCCAGTCGGCCCACCATCGATCGACCAACTGCGTTTGTCATGCTTGCGAGCGGACAGGTCGGTGATCTTCCAACCGATGCTTTCACACTGTTGAGCCAGGGTTGCCTTAGGTGCCTTCATGACGGGTTCCGCTTCCATCTGAGTTTTTGAGGTGCTGAGTCAGCGCGGGTAATGATGCGCAGTAGAGACACTGCGGCCGAGGGGCGCACTCACCCATGGCAAGGTTTCAACCACTGTTCTGCGCTCGTTCGGGAAGGCAGTCAGGGAGTGGATCATAGGCATATTCAACTGCCTGATCCATCAGGCCAAAGGCAAAGCACGGGCAAAAAGTCGACCACGTGTGGACCAAAAACTATGCCTGTGCGCGGTTCTGATACGCCAGAACACACCTGAAAATGGGCTCATCAGTTGCTACCCACTATCTCAGGAGAACTTCACATGGGCGCCACCTTATCCACCAAGATGCTAGTCGCGGCCTTCCGCAACCCGACCGGCGAACCACGCGATGTACTGTTCGAGCAAACCTATTCGAAGAATGTTTACCTACCCGAGAGCAGATAGAGTTCCAGACGGTCGAAAAGGTCATGCCGGATTGCTTCGTAGCGATAAACCGGCAGAGCGATCGTGAATCACACCACTTCCTGGGAAACGATCCGTTGCGTGCTAATCGATCCCATAAGCACTGCGCTAGGGTCTCAACGGTGGTGGGGCCGCCTGCAGCCACGTTTGACTGGCCATCTTCGCAGACGGGTGATTGCTGCCCCGCTCTCTGCGAAACAGAGCATCTCGAAAGGCTAACCCAGTGTCGGTTCGTCGGTGCGGTACAAAACCGGTGCCAATCGGATCATCAGCTGACGTTTCAGGTAGGCCAGCGCATCGCTGTCAAGGTCCAGGCTTTTCAAATGCTCAAGCAACTCGCTTTGCCCGGGCTGGCCGAAGGCCAGGCGATAGAGGGACAACACCTTCTGCATATTCGGATAACGCCTTGCCTCCTCGCTGAAGGCCAGGCTTGGGATCAAGCGACGAATCTTCGCGTCACCCTGCGGATAGTGCCAGTAAGGCACCAGGTCGGTGCCCCAGCCCGGACTCTCGGCTGACGTGAATAACTGCTCCCAACTGGTCGGGGGCGTTTCAGGCCCAGCCACTGCCTGTACCACCCGCCGTCTGACCACCAGCGACTGGTACCGATTGACCCGCCCTTCGCGTTGTTCCAGATCGATGGGGTTGCTGGGCAGGTTCCAGTGCACTACCTCACTGCAGTACCAGTGAAAGTCCAGGCCCTCTTGGCCAATGGACGTCGATGCCAGCACGAAGGGGCGAAACGGCGAGTTGAAGCTTTCCCGGATGCTGACGATGCGAACCTGGCCGGCATCATCTGTGGACTTCTGCGCGCCCAGCGGCACCGCGTAATGGCAACGCAAGTGGGTGTCGTCCTGGTCCCGGTCTAGCTTCCAGACCTTTACGCTCGACGGTGAGGTGCGCAGTACGTTCTCCAGGGTCGAAACAACGCCCTCGAGTGACCGGTTGGGGAACAGCAGATACAGGTACTCCTCCAGCATCGCCTGGATACCGCCATCGGCGCAGTATCGGACAATGCCGCGCCAGGGGTGCTCGGCGTCCAGCCGCCTGGCGATCGCACTGCCGGCCACCCCGTTGAACAGGCTGATGAACCCCAGCGCCACCCGGCTGACAGGCCCATGCAAGCAGTCCTGCTGCGGGTAATACTGCTTGAGGGCGCGGTGCGCACAGACCGCCGGCGATCCCAGCGCCAGCCTGGCAAGGTACTCAGGCAGGTCGGCCGGCATGGCGCCCAGGTCGTCCAGTTGCTTGACGCGACGAGCAATCTCAGCAGCTCGCTGGTGCACTCCCCCGGACACCAGATTCGACAGGGCTTCGAACCAGTCACTGGTCCAGCCCTCATGAACTTTGTCCAGCAACATCAGCGCGAACAGATACCAATGATGGCTGTTGTGCCCTTCCCTATACCTGCGCTTGAACGGCGCCAGTTGCTGCTTGAAGTGCCGGGTAAGTTCGACAATTCGTTGCTGCAGAGTGGCTGGCGAACGCTGGACAGGAATTTCGATCAGGCAGCGCGCGGGGTAGATCAATGACCAGTTGGCCAAGTCGCCACTGTCGAGCTTGATCACGGCACGCCGCTGCTGCGCATGGGTGTCTTGCGCGTCCTGGCTCAAGCCCGCGCGGCGCCTGCTGAAGTACTCGGTCTTATCGGCGATGTGCTGCTGTACCCGCCGCTCCGCCTCGTAGCTGACCAGGCCACTGACCATCCGCGGCACCATGGCCCAGGAGGAGAACAACAGGGTTTTGCTGAACTGTTCATGGCCTGCGAAAAATCCGTCTAGCGGATAGTGCGGCCAGCTGGGCGGCAGCCACAACAGCATTTCCGGGCCGGCTTTGCGCCCTTGTGCGAACAGGTGATTGGTCAGCCAGCGAAGCTGGGGGTTGGGTGCTTCGCGGGCAACATCGAGTGTGAACTTTTGCACCCGCTCTCGGGGCAACCAAAGCTGCTTGCTGGCGTTGATGCGCTTGAGCGTCTGCGGCGAACGCTGGTAATGGCGCTGTAACAGCTGCTGGATGTTGTAACCGGTACTGAACGACAACGGCCAGGCCGCTGACTTGAAGAAACTCATGAGCTGGCTGGCCAGCTGACGCGCGCTGTCGTTTTCGAGCAGTACGGCGAGCCGGTCGAGTTCGACGTAGGCTCGGATATCGTCAGCCCGCAGTTCGGGCCCGGGCCGCGAGGGTTTAGCATCGACCAGGCCATCGACATCCTCCGCTATCTGGCCGCGTTCCGTACGGCAGATCAGCGGGCGTAATAAGTCTTCCACCGCTCTCCTGGGGGCGTCATCAAGGGCCCTGGCGTTGACGCTGTCGGTCCTCAGACGCAGCAGTTCAGCCTGCAATGCCTTGCGCGCCGGCTCATACGCCTGCAGCGGCGACAGGCTCAGAAATGCCAGAATCTGCTTCAGTTTGCTCAAGTGGCTGTCATCATTCTCGTCGTCCGCCACCGTGCTCATGGCCTTGAACGGCGTGGCCGAAAGCAGCAGCACCTTGCAGTCGCGCTCGCGGCTGAAGATCTCCCGTGCAATCAGCGAGTGCTCGTTGTCCTCAGCCTGGTCCAGCAGGCTTTCGAAGCGCTGGAACTCGTCGAGAATGAACAGGTCGGCACGCAACTGCGTGGCGCAACAGTGCGCGAACAGCACCCGCAGCTTGCGCATCATCTCGCGCTTGCTGGCGCGGTGGCGCTGGGCACGGAGGCAGGCAACGCTGCGCAACTGCTCCAGTAGGGTTGGCCCTTCGTCTGGCTGCGCGCAGTCGATCTGCGCAAGGAAGGCCTCCACGATCGACTTGAGCAAGCCTTGTCGCTCGATCTGGCGCAGCTCATCTTCCCACCCCTTGGCATCCTGCACCCGGTCCTGAAACAGCGCCGTCAAGCTGCGACGCGAGCCTTTTAGCTGCGGGTGGCGCAGCAGCGCCGCCAGGATGATGCCCCGTTCACGCCGATTGCCAGTGCCCTTGGTCAATGCAAAGGACGTGGCCGGGGTGAGCGTGCATATTTCCAGCACCGCACCTTTGTGCTCGGACTGACAAAGGGCGACGTGGGCCAGGCGTTCATAGGAAGGCTGGCGAACCCAGCCACTGCCGCTGGGAAATACCGCCAGCTTGGTCAGGTTCTCGGCGGCCAGGCTCAGATTGGAGCAGATATAGGTGACCCGCATGGGCTCGCTCTTGCGCCAGTCGCGCAACATCGACACGATCAGGCCTTTGGCAACGATCGTCTTGCCCAACCCCACCTCATCGGCGACCAGCACCCGCCCACCATGCTGCGGATCGTTGAATTGCGCACTGATGCGCTCGACGGTGGCGCGCTGAAAATCCTTGAGCTTGCACCAGGTATGCTGCAGAGCAAGCTCGATGCTTTCGCGGTCCGATACACACCCAGTCATGCCTTGCTCCTCGAAAACGCTTGGTACTGTGCCCACAAACTGTGGAGTTCCGGGGGAATCAGGTTCTCGGTTTCGGCCAGTTTCGCCAGGATGTCGTCGATGCGTTGCAGCTTTTGCGGCTGGCGGGCGGCGCATCGCAGCAGCGCTTCATGCAGCGGCCCGTTGAGCATCTGACCGATAAACGCGTCGACATCACTGCCGTTGCCTCCCCTTTCCCTTTCGCTGGGGCCGACCCGGTGCACATGCATGGGGCTCAGCAGCATGTGAAGGTAGGCGAGCAGCTTGTGCGGGCTGTCGATCAGGGTGGTGGTGATGTGCTGTTCCCGGTTGTCGCCGCCCTCAATCTCCAAGCACAGCTTGATCACCAGTTCACTCGCTAACTCGCCCCCGGCGACCACGCGCAGTATCAGGAAGGCGCTGAGCTGGGAGAGCCCTACGCCCTCCCACACCAGGCGCGGCGCCAATACCTTAGGCTGCCCACTGACCAGCGGCTGCGCTTCGATCACCCAAGTGTCATCGGGTTCCAGTAGCTCTGGCGGACACTCGATGACGCTGGTGTAGGTGCCATTGGCATCGGCTACCGCCCGCATGCACCAGTCGGCCTGGATCAACCGGTAAAGCAGCCTGCGCAGGCATTCTTCGGTTGGCTGCTCGGGCTGCAACACAAATGAACCAAAGCTATGGGGCAGGAAGATCCCATTGGGTTCCTGCTCGCTGCCCACCAGTTCGGCACGCAACTGCTGCGCCGACTGCCGGGCATTGCTGCTCGATAGACGCAACATGAACTCGGTATTGCGCGGCGGCGCACCGATGCTGCCCAGGGCCGCCTTGGTCGCATTGGCCGACCCCACATGCCAGTGGCTGATCGACCCCTCTTGTAGCAATACCATCTTGGCGTGCAGATCCTGTGGACGGGCGTGGCTGAGTTCGTCCTCGCCCTCGATCAGCCGGGGATTGAGCGCGAAGCACTCCCAACCTTGCAGCACTTCCTTGCCCAACCGCTCAAGCTCCTGCGCGCGACTGAATAGCCAGCGGCGTTCGCGCCCCTGCTTGAACTGGTCGAGCGCATCGGGGTGCAGAAACGGCGACATGACCATCACGGTGTCAGCATTCGGGCACGACAGCAGCGGCGACTGCCCGGGTTGCTCGGGCAAGGTGCTCAAGGCACTGAAGCCATCAGGCCTGTCCCAGGTGACCCGCGCCAGCTCTTTGGCCAGCAATGCAAGCTCGCTGCGAAAGTCCTCGGCGTCCGGCATCAATGACTTGAGCAGCGCCACCAGCCCTTGGTTGTCGTCACTGCGGGCGCTGGTCAGCTCGCCTTCCAAGGCGACCGCAAGGTCCCAACTGCGGTCGAAGGTCAGGTTGCGCGACATCACCAGCAGCCGGTAGCGCACCTTTTTGCCCTGATCGGTGAAGCGCAGCAGCCACAGCTTTGGATGGAACGCGCTGAAAGCTTGCGCCGGCACCTGGGGCACCAACAAAGGTTCAAGCAGCGAAAAAAGCAGGTTGAACTGGCGCGGCGCCTTGATGCAGCCCTGCTGGAAGAACACCTTGACCTTGCCCTTGAGCTGACTGATCGCTTCGAGCAGCGCCAGCTTGTCGGCCTTCAGGTCGCCTTCGGGCGTGCAATTGAACGACAGCGCCAAGGGAAGGCACAGCAAGGTCTCAAGATCCAGCGAGTAGGTCGTTGCCACCGCGTGACTCAAGGTAAAACCTTCAGGCGCGGTGAGCTTGTCGCCGTAGTCGATACGGTCGGAATGCGGATTCAGCATGCCAGGCCCTCCTGAACATCGCGCAGCACGTTACGCACCTGTGCCCAGCGGTAGTCCAGCCGCGCCATACCATGCCATTTGAAGTCTTCGGGCAGGCGCCTGTTGAGGATGCTGCGCTGCTTCTTGTTGGCCCTGGCCTGCTCTGCGACCAAACGGTCCAACTCGTCCTCCCGTGCATTTCCGGCAAGCCCTCTGGCCCAGTTTTCAAGAAATGCCCGGGTGTGGCCGGCCAGCGAAACCTGGGTGTGGGCCAGCCATTGATCGACCTGCTGCGGTTGGGCATGAGCCTTCGAGCGCCAGCCGTCCCAGTATTCGCTGTAGGTATCCAGCAATGCCCGGTGTTCGGCGCCGTTACGCACCAGCAGCATGTTCAAGCGCAGATGGGCACCATAAATCAGCTCACTGAACGCCTGCGCCTTGGCCACGCTGTCGCGGGCCTGGCCAGACAGTTGCGCCTGATCGCCCACCCAGGCTGCCAACGCAGGAAAGCCGCCCTCGCCCTTGACCAGCGCCTGCTCGCGCAGACCGGACCGTTCCAGCTCAGTAACAAGGTTGTGCTCAGGCCCGGCCTTGAGTTTTTCGCTCAAGAAGCGCGCCTCCGAACCGGTCAGCTCTATGCGGATGTCGTCAAGCCAGGCCGGCTCATGGCGATCCAGGTGGACGAGCCTCGCCGGGCAGTGAGCGTCGCTATCATCCCCCGTCTCTTCCTGCAGCCCGGCCCAGGGCTCCTCTGCCGAGCCGATGGCCTGCGCGAACTGGCGCAGCGACCCTTGGGTATCGATCAGCTTCCAGGTGCGCAAGCCGACCCAGTAAATGGACGACGGCTGCCTGGAAACCCGTTCGCCTTTTTGCAGGGAAAACCCGGATATACCGATCTGCCCAGAGTCACGGTGGCGCTCTCTGAGCAATTCAGAAAGCTGCGCCTCCTGCTCTTCCAGGTAGTGACCGAATGGCTGCTTGCGCTGGCGCGCACAACTGAGCTGTAAGTAATCGCGAATGATCCGCGGCACGCTGATGAAATACTTGGCCCGGGTCTGCAGGGTGGAGAACCCGGGGAACATCAAGTCTGCAAACGCATCGCGCAAGCCTCCGATGCCCAGTTCGTCCAAGGTGCCGGGCTGCGCAAGCTGGCTGAGCGCATGCTTGACTCGATCACGGTCTTCGTTGGAAAAGTCCACCCATCCCAGTTGGCTACGGTTCGACACCCTGTCTCACTCCTTGTCCTCTTCGCGCAGGTGCCACAGGATATAGCTTTTAGCCATCACCCGTTAAGCTCGTTCGCCAAATGGGACAAATCCGTCCTCGAATAGACAGATATGACCAAAAATGCGCTCGCCTCTCTATAAAATAAACTTATAAATCAACAGGTTGAGTAATAAATTCACTTAGGCACAGCGCTTGCAAAGGACCCTGCCGACCGTACCAACAGGAATTGACCGATGGCTTTGCTCTATTACCAAAATCTTCAACACCACCGCCCCGACATTCTCATGCGCCGGGTGTTCCATGGCTTCAAAGATTTCAACGAGTTCCTTCAGGTCTCTGAAAAACATCTCAGCAGCGAGCACGCCGTCAAGCGGCTGGGCTGGGCGGCCGCCCTCCGGCCGGAGGGCCTCGATGACAACCCTGCGGGCTTCTGGATCAGCCTGGAGCCGCCCGAAGACCGGCCCAGCGAACCGGAAGCGACCTTCCGTGCGTTTCTTGGCGAAGACGCGCGTGAGGTCTACGAATCTGCTGCGCCCGATGGCCTGGGCGCGCAGTTCAGGTTCAATCGCCAGCGTTCCCTACGCATCCTCGACCGCGACCCGGCCGGCCAGCGGCTGTTGCTGGAGCGCCAACCCAGCGAGAGCCACTTGTTGCTGCGCCCCAACACCAATACGCTCCGGCGCCAGCAGGAAGCCATCGCTTGCCTGCAGGACACTCCTTCGGTCGCGCACCGCCCATTGCTGCGCCTGCTGGAGAGCCACGACCATGCGCGCTGGCCAGAACTTGCTGCCCCCGCCCTGGCGGGCGACGCCTGGAAACTGCTGCTGGACCTCGAGCGTCCCGGTACCGACGAGCAGCGCCGCTTCGTCGAACAGGCCTTGCACACCACTGATTTCATGCTGCTGGAAGGCCCGCCAGGCTCTGGTAAAACCACCGCGATCTGCGAGCTGATCCTGCAGATGGCCGAACAGGGCAAGCGCGTACTGTTGTGCGCTTCTACCCACGTAGCCGTCGACAATGTCCTGGAAAAACTCATGGACGCCCGAAACCGCCATCGCGACCAGATCATCCCCATCCGTATCGGCGATACCCGCAACGTTTCCGAAAAAGCCCGCAAATGGCAGCTGGAGACTTTTCGCACAACCGAGCGCAAGCGCCTGCAAGCGGCATTGAGCCGCCAGCAGAATCCGAGCCAGGCGCAACGGACACTGCTCGATGCACTGCGCCAGGATGATCACTTGATCACCGAGCTGGTCCTGAGCACCGCCAACCTGACCTGCGGCACCACCACAGGCATCCTGCAGCACCCGGACCTCAAGCGCCGGCGCAGCAACCACCCTCCATACGACATGCTGATTCTCGACGAGGCCTCCAAGACCACGTTTCACGAATTTCTCGTCCCCGCCGTACTGGCAAAGCGCTGGGTCATCGTTGGCGATCCGCTGCAGCTCGCACCTTTCGTGGATGAACAGGCCATGGCAGCGAACCTTGACGCCTGCCAGCCCAAGGCATGGCTGCGAAACGCCTGCGTCGATGCGTTCATGGCCCGCCATAAAAGGCGTGGCTGCGTGATCGCCAACCCCGACGCACAGGCGCGCCAAGCCTACGTGGCTCAAGCCAACGCATTGGGGGTAAAGCTTGCCCAGGCCGAGGAGCCTGCCTCGTTAGAGGATGCCTGGATCGTGCTGGGGGCAGGCGAAACCCTCGGCGCGCGCCTGGATGAACTACCGCTGGATACCACCCTTGTGCGCGGCCAAGCCCCGGCCATGCTCGAGCGCCGTGCGGCGGCAGCCCGCCGGCGGACCCCGCGCCTGAGTGTCGCAGAGCCCGTGCCAGACTGGAGCATGGAGGTTGCGTGGCGCATCAACGCTGAATACGAGCAACGCTACGCCAGCCAGGAAGACCGCTCAGAACAGGCGCGCATAGCCCACCAGATCGAGGCCTTGATGCCGGTCGAAGGTTCGGGGGCGACACCCGATCATGTGAACAGGAACGTCGATCGGGTACGCATGGTGGCCCTGCCCTCGATCCTCGAATCCCTGCAGGAAGGATTTGGCCGCAACCGGCAAGCGCGAAACGGTAACGCGCTGAGCGATGGCCTGCCCGAGGCGGTCCTGGCTTCACGCCACGTGCGGCTGAGTCATCAGCACCGCATGCACCCCGATATCGCGGCGTTTTCGCACCAGTATATCTATCAGGGCCAGGCGCTGTTCAGCCCGGCGCGGATGACCGCCGAGCGTACCTGGGGCTACGACCGGCACCCCGCCACCTGGCGGCATGTCAAGGCACGCTCCGACGGCCAAGCGGACAGCAATCCGGCCGAGGTCGAAGAGCTCATCGCAGAACTCAAGCGCTTCGAGCGTTGGGCCGGCAAAAACCGCAGGGATGATGGCCACCCTTGGGAGGTCGCGGTGCTCACCTATTACCGCGGGCAGGAGCGGGCATTGCGCAACGCGCTACGCAAGTGGTCTGCCAACGGCCATGCACAGTACCATTTCGCCAGGGGCCCGAAAGGCAGCCCGTTCATCACCCTGGACCTGTGCACCGTCGATCGCTTCCAGGGGCACGAAGCCGACCTGGTGCTGCTGTCGCTGGTACGCAATCACATGACCCCCTTCCTGCGCAGCCCGAACCGCCTGAATGTCGCCCTGACCAGGGCGCGCCACTGCCGGATCATCGTGGGCGATCGCCATGCCCTGGGTAAAGCCAAAGACAGCCTGCTCGGCAAACTCGCCGCTGAAAAGACCTGGGAGACCTCGCTGCATGAAAAACACTGAAGCCGAACGCGGCGATATCGTCCTGAGCCGTCAGGTGAGCATTTTCTGCTGGCACGTGATCGGTGAGGTGGCGCGGGCCACCCAGCGCCCGGAGTTGCTGCCGGTGCTGCAACGGGCCGGCGTGAGGGAAGCCATCGACGCCCACGACATCGCCGTGCACCTGTTCTGTGAACCCTCCCGGCAGGCTGCGGCCCAGCGTCTGCTGGACATCGCCTGCGGGCTGGGGTTGCTGCAGCCGTTGCCGGAGCTCGGCGCACAGGGCGCCAGGCGTCGCAGCTACAGCCTGACCGAACTCGGCCGGGACGCCTTGCAACGCCAGCAAGTGTTCGTGCCTGAGTACGCCTGCTGGCGGCTATGGGCCAGTAATGACCCCTTGTTGGAGTGCCCGGTGCTGCTGGTCGAACCGTTCGAGGAGCCCCGTGCCAGGCAGGATGTCTATAGCAAAGAGCCTCCAGCCCACGAGAAAATCCCGGCCTGGCTGAACCAGGCCCTGCGCAAGACCATAACCCCCCCAGGCAACAAGGAAGCGCTGCGCATCGAGTTTCTGGAAAAGAACCTGCAGCCGCAGAAGACCGAGGCGACGCTGGTCGCCACCTGGGACGTCGACTTGAGCCGCATGCAGCTGCACGGCAATCTCGGAGGGACGCCCATTGATACCCCGTCCGATGCGCCGCAACTGAGCGCACAAGCCGTCTGGCAGGGACTGCTGCAGTCAACCGGACTGCTGGACGACTGGGATGATCAGGTGCAGGCCTTGAAAAAGTCCTTCGACAGCTGCCTGGATGCCGAGCGCAACAGCCTGCGTGGCGACCTGCTCGTGACCGCGCCGGAGCTTGCCAAGCTGGGTAGTTTCGATGACCTGCGCATCGCCCGCGTGGCACTGACCCCACAATCGCACGACGATGCCCAACGCTGGGCACAATGGCGCCTGCTCGAACACGTCAATCACTATGCCAGCAGCGAACGCTTCAATACCTGGACTGCGCAGGCATACGAACCATTCCTCAGCTTCGAGCTGAGCGCCCCCCGGCGCAAGGACCTTGCCGAACAAACCTGGCAACAGCGCGGGAACAACCGCGCCACCACCCTCTGGCACTTGGTTGCCGCTGAAGATTGGGGACTGTGATGAACAGCAAAATGACCACCCCCTGGGTACGCACCCACACCGAAGTGCTCGACCAACGTGCCTTGCCCATGCCAGCAGCCTGGCAAGGGTCCCGGGCGCAGCGCCTGCCAACCTCGGAGATAGGCCACTCGATCCACGTTTCCGGCAACCAGGGCGCACTGCGCGCCGAACTGATCGCACTGCTGGACCAGGCCGTGGACGTGGCCGTGATCTGCAGCTTCCTGATCGCCGACCCCGTCTTCGAGGCAGCACTGAAGGCCACCGCCGAGCGTGGCGTGCGCGTGTATGTGATGGTGGCTTCGGAAGCGCGCCTGGGCAGGGAGCCGAACCAGGGCGAGTTCGACCAGAAGACCCACGCGCACCACAAGGCGATGCTCAAAGCATTGGGCAAGTCCGTGTTTTTCCGCACGGCTGCGCACTTTCACGCCAAGGTCGTCCTGATCGACCCTTACACCCGGCCGGCCGGTATTCTGCTCACCGCCAACCTCACGGAGGGCGCCCTAACGCGCAACGAAGAACTCGCAGTGCGCCTGAGCCCGACACAAGCCGTGGGCATCGCCGGCTACCTGCGCTGGGCCATGTGGCAAACGGCGGAACATGAATTGCTCGACGGCCACGACTTCAAGGCTGCCAAACCCGTCCAGGGCGTGCAGCACCCGGCCCCCCAGGCCGGCATCCGCGCAACCACTGCCGAGCACACGGGCATCGCGCAACACCTGCTGCAGGCGTTGAACAATGCCTCAAGCCACATCATCGTCAGCAGCTTCGGCTGGGACCTGCGGCATCCGGTGGTCGAACTGCTGTGCCAGCGCGCCCGTGAAGGACTGAAGGTGACGGTGCTGGCAAGGGTACGCCCGTCGGCCATGCCGGCGCTGTTGGCACTGGCCGAAAGCGGTGCGCAGGTTCACGGGTTCAAGTGGTTGCATGCCAAGGCGCTGTGGACCGATGCCGGTGGTGCCATGGTGATGTCGGCCAACCTCGAACCGCATGGGCTGGACGACGGCTTCGAGCTTGGCGCGCTGCTGGATGCGCGCCAGGCCGAAGAGCTCAAGCAGCGCCTGCAACACTGGCAGGCCGTCGCGCCCTGGCAGTTGCTGCCAGCCCCTGTGCTGGGGGACCTGAGTGGAGAGGTCCAATTGTGGCGCAACGGTCGGCTGGACACGGTGCAGATACTGGCCGCAGCCGAGGTCAACCTGGGAGAGGTGGTCGCCGAGTCCGCCCATCGCCTGGAGGCACCACGCCCGGACGTTTCCCAGCCCTCGCAGAGCAATGACCCGGCCCACCAGTTGACCTGCAACTGGAGCGTGACGGCCCCCTGCAGTAATCCGAAGGCAAGCCCGCACCTGCGCCCCGCGCAAGGCAAGGAGAAACCTCGGCCCTATGCCCCCAACGTACTGCGCGAACCAGGCGGGCGCCTCACGGTAGCGATCAGCCAGCCAGGCGAACTGGCCTCCGCCGTCCAGCTACTCGGTGAAATCGGTGCCGCCGCCGTGGTCATCGACAGCAGGCCACGCCGATGAGCGATACGCTACTTTGCTGGCACGCAGAACGAGCTGGTCTGGTGGTGCTGGAGGCCGCGCTCGGCAAGTTTGCCGAGCTTGGCGTCCGGATCAGCCGGGTCATTTACCTGGTCCAGACGCACAGCGATGCCGACATCCCGCCCAGCGTCGGCGCGGCGCGGATCGAACAGATCAGGATCAAACTACCTGACCCCACTCAGCACCAGGCCATCCATGACGCAATCCTGCACCAGGTACTGCCCAGGCTGAAGACGGTTGTCGGGAGCCTGCACCTGAACCTCTCGCCGGGTACTCCTGCCATGCACAGCGTCTGGTTGATCCTGCATGCTGGCGGGGCATTCGCAGCGGGCACACACCTGTGGTCATCACAACCCGGACGGCTTGACCCCGTACCCTTCGAGGTCAGTACCTACCTCGCCGAGATACGCCAGCAACAGCGGCTGGAGCCGGGCGTGCCCTCCTACGATCCAGAGGCACGCTCGGCAGCACGGCGCGAGGCAATGAACTGCCTGTTTCGCTATGCCCGGGTGGCAGGGGCTCCGTTGCTGATTCTGGGAGAGCGCGGCACCGGCAAGAGCCGCCTGGTGGAAACCCAGGTGGCAACGCTCAAGCAGCGACAGGGCAAGGTGGTCACTCTCGCCTGTGGCGGCCTGGAATCGAGCCTGGCGGAAAGCCTGTTGTTTGGCCACATCAAGGGCGCCTTCACCGGCGCTGCGCAAGCGCGCAAGGGCCTGCTCGCGCAGGCCAGTGGCGGAATTCTGTTTCTTGATGAAATCCAGGACCTGCCGCGGCCTGTGCAGCGCCAGCTGGTGCGAGTGTTCCAGGACCGCCAGCGACGCTACCGGCCGATCGGCAGTGACACCGAGCACAGCGCCGACTTCGAGCTGGTGTGCGCTTCGAACCTGACCATGGCCCAACTGCGCGAGCGGCTGGACGAGGACCTGTGCGATCGCCTGAGCCACCTTTGCGTAGCGCTGCCCCCTTTGCGCGAATGTCGCGAGGACCTGCAGGAAGACTGGCAGCGGGTCTGGACAGATTGTCGAGTCGATGCAGGCCTTCCAGTGGCCGCCCCTTGGTCGCAGGCACTGCAGAAACGGCTGGCAGAACACCCCCTGACCGGCAACCTGCGAGATCTGCAGCGCCTTGCGGCGCTGTGCATGGCGTGGTTCGAACCTGGTAGCGCGACGGGCTGGCTGGACAAGGCGCTTCAACAGTGGTCCGCTGTCGTCCATGGATCATCAACTGCCGAGCAGGCCCGGACAGGCAGCCGTGAGGAACAGACGAAGCAATTCCAGGCAGAGTTGGCACTACGAACCAAAGCGGCTGAAGGGAGCTGGAAGGCGGCGGCACGTGTATTGGAATGCAGCGTAAAAACACTGCTGCGTGACACCGGGGGGTACTGACGCTCGTAGTAAAACCACCGAAGCCCCCTGGCTGGTCGAGCCCAGTCCAGTGCACACCGAAAGCCTGCCTCACGCCCCTACAGACTCGGACCCGCCGGCCGTTGCCAGCACGAACGTCAGCTACAGGCCGCGTACGAGGATCAGCCACAGGGGATGATACGGCTATATGGTGGAAGAGATTGCTCCAACAGATGTAACTCTAGCGGCCCCTTGCCGAACGCTCAGACTCAGGTGCAAATGACCTTTGCTCAATCTACTCCGAGAGGCCTCTACCTTGTGGAACTCAGGCGGGCGCGATCGACCGGCATTATCCAGCCACCAAGACGACCTCACAGCGATGGCAGTGCGCCTAACCGGTGGACAGAAACGCCCGATCGATTACGCCAGCACATCGAGGCTTCAGCGCTGGAGCCTCTCTTAAGCTTGAGTTATCTGCTTGCGATACCAAATTCTCACAATCAACTGCGGCCGTGGCTAGCACACCCACTCACACGATTCGCAATGTCCTCAAGTGCGGCGTAAGCATTCTCAGGTGTTCCCCAGGTCGACCCCATCAGCTCGTAACTTGGCCCATTCAAGCCCGCATTAGTGAGCCGGTCAAATCGGTACTCAGAGCCGCGAACCGTCAGCGCGAAAGCGACATAGTTGCTGTACTGCAAGGTGGCGTAGGCCTTGCCGTTCGCTTTGGCAGCGCCGTCGATCTGAACCGGAGTGCCAGTAAGTCCGTCCACCTCTGACTGCATACAGACCAAGACCCTTGTTACGTCGGCGGCCTGCCGGGAGAAGGTGATCGACTTGACGATTGCATACCCATCCTTGTTGGCGCCAGTGACGACGCCTGGCTTGTTGGCAATCACTGGGGAAACCGTAGTGGTACCGCAGCCGGACAGGAGCACGAAACTCGCACAAACGATACTCGCGCCCCTTGTGGCGCCATTCCCTGTTAGGCCACTGAATATCCGTTTATCCATACAAAACCATTCCTTTTAGTTCGCCGGCATAGCCTGCATTTTGTGGCGCATCATAGGGCTCAGGTGCTGTCCGGTCTAACTAAACCCGAACGATTCCGGTGCCCGGCGTCCGCAACTGGCCAAGCCAGTTCAACACAGCCTCCCGCTCGACTGCCTGGATCGGGTATCCCCGCGCCTCGATTGTCTACCTGGATCCAGGGCTGACGGAGGAGGTCGTGACTATAACGCCATACTCCGCGCCCTCCCACTGCACGTCGGCGTGCAGGCTCTTGATGACGTCCTTCTCAAACTAGTCCTTCTGCCTTTGCACTGGATCAGGCACAGGGGGCTATTGCCTGCCAGCAGGCTCGGGTCCCAAACCCGGACATCAACTCCGTCGTCATTCGGTCCCGGGCCCTGCTCCACCTTGAAACCCTCTCGGCCGAAGAGCTCTGCAAATGGGCGGCCCCACCCTGCTTCCGACTACCCCTCCATGGAGGTACACTGAAGTCCAGTGAGCACCACCTCGATAGCTGTCAGAAATCGCCATTCTCGATCGCGCATCCCACTGAGGGTATCAGGGGGTATTTTTGCGGGTACATTTTTGATTTTGCGAAGCAGAAATACCGCCCTAGAGCCATGACCAAATGTTCTTTGGCGACCCTGACAGTCTTTAGGGGCTTCGCGCATTAGCGAGAGCCAAGCAGCATGGGATCTGCGGCTCGCTTGGCAGATCTTGGTAAAGACAAGGACTCAATGGCCGGGACGCTCGCCTGCAACGTCCGGCTAAAGATAGCTACTCTTGCCTTGCAAGCGTGGGTTCCAGTCCTCGACCTCACGCTTTTCCAGCCGCCGCTCCAGGGTGCGGCGCCAGGATGGCGTCAGCGGCAGGGCCAGGCATTCACGCAACAGGCGAGGCTCCACCTGTTTGTCGAACAGCACCCCGGCGAGCCGCGCAAGCGACCAGTCAGCATGCGGGCGCTCGACCAATTGCAGGCTGCCGCCTGCTTCAATAACCCCCTCTTCCAGCACCCGGTAGTACCACCCGGTACGCCCGGATTCCTGCATCCGCAGGGCCATATCCTTGATGCCGAAGCGGTCGCTGAGCTTCCAGCACGGCATGCGCCCCTGGGATACTTCCAGCAGCGCCGTGCCCGCGCGGATGCGATCCCCCAGGCACACGTCTTCCTCAGTCCAGCCTGCAGTGCTGAAATTCTCGCCAAAGGCACCCGCGTTGGTGAGCAAAGGATGCTCGCCCAATTCGGTTACCCAGTTCGCGTAGTGTTCGCGCGGGTAATGATGGATCGCCTTGTCGACGCCGCCATGTATCCGCAGATCACCCTGTTCATCACCCGCAAGCCCCAGGGCGGTGACGCGTAGCGCCTCGCGACGGGGCGACTTGGCAATGGCACTGCGCGAACCGGGGCGGGTGAAGTCTTGCGCGCGGCCGGTAAGCAAGGTGTCGAGGTGCAGCACGGGCAGGTTCATGCGGCCTCCGGCGCAAGGTGTTCCCGGCAGATCAGTGCAGCATCGCTGCGCCGCAGTGGCTCCTGGGTCAGGCCACAGAACGGCAGGCCATCACGTTGTTGGTGAAAGCGGCAGGTGTTGCACAGGCCGAACCCCGGTACATCTTCATCACGCTGGATCTGCCGCAACAGGTCCGCAAGCAACAGCTCCAACCCTTGCGCCCGCTCGCCCATGCCCGCCAGTGCCGTGGCCAGGAACTGCGGCGGCGCTACCGCCTCCAGCAATGCGCGCGCCGGCGCAGTCAACTGCAGATGCACGCTGCGTCGGTCCAGCGGGTCTTGGCGCTTCTCGATCAGGCCCTTGGCCTCCAGCGCCTTGAGCGACTGCGACACCGTGCCTTTGGTCAACCCCAGGTATTCGGTGACGGCCAGCGGGGTGTCCGAATAGCGGTTGCAACGCGACAGGTAAATCAACGCGCTGACCTGAATGGGCTGCAGCTCGGCCAGCAACGGGTGCTGGCGATTCCAGATGCGCATCAGGCTGGTCAGGCGTTCGAGCAGGTCGAAGAAGGTCGTGGCGGTCATGGCATGTCTCCTGTCGAAATATAGTATCGAATAAAAACCATATTGACAAAGCGCAGCGCCAGCGTAATCTGTGATCAGGTATCGATTCGATACTAACAACCCAAAGGAAAATAGACATGACTACTGCACGCTTCTACCACGCCGGTTGCCCCGTTTGTGTCTCCGCCGAGCAGACCCTGCTCAACCTCCTCGACCCTCAGGTCGAGGTCGAGATCGTTCACCTGGGCGACACGCCACAGCGCGTTGCCGAAGCCGAGGCAGCTGGCGTCAAGTCAGTCCCGGCGCTGGTGGTCGAGGGCCAGGTGCTGCACCTGAACTTCGGCGCTTCCATCGACGCACTGAAGTAAGGGGAAAGCCGTGAGCGTCCAGGTCTTCGATACCCATGTGCGCACCACCGAAGGGGGCTACCTGCACTTCGACGTGCTCATCGACAGCAACGACCCGGCGCTCGCCGCCCGCTACGCCCGCGACTGGCTTGCCAGCCGCGGCGTTGCCCAGGCGGATATCGCACAGAGCCGTTGCCAGTTCTGTCACAGCCAGCCGGCCCATCCGCAGGTCGCCGCCGCGATCAGCCGCCAGGGCTACCACATCATCGTGCTGAAAGACTTGTAGGAGCCCCGCGCCATGACCCCGTACCAGCCCCTGGACTGTGACCTGCACGACTACCTGGAAATTGCCTGCCTGCATGGCTACCGGCTGCACGTCGAGTTGCTCGAAGGGCAAGGCTTCGTCGCCAGGGCGCTGGATACGCGCACGGCGCCCAGCAAGGAGGAGTTTCTTGTGCTGCAAGGTGACACCGGCCGGAAGGAAATACGCCTGGATCGCCTGCTGGCAATCACCCCGCTGGACGCTGGCGCAAGCTTTGGGCGCATCGAGTTGGCCGGCAACTACAATGAACGCTGCGCAGTCCCCATGAAACGAGGCAAGCCGGTCATTTCCTGAAGACTTCAAAATGGCCAAACGCTACCATCCCGAAAAACGACAGTGGATCACCCACAGGGAAGCGGATTTGAGCCTATGAACGATTTGAGTAACCTGCCTCGCGACACAACTTCCACTTTGCAGCCTGTCCTCACTCCCGAGTCGCTCAACACCCTCTTGAAGGTCACCGCACCTACTGCCGCAGGTTGAGAACCGCGCACGACCCAATACCCAACCGTGCGCAGCCAGCAAGTACGATACATTTGCCCCACCCTCACCTCCCCCTGCCGGAACCTGAACACCCTATGCCCGTCAGCGCAGCCCCATCGATCATCTGGGCGATTGCCGCCCTGGCCACCTGCGGCGTCATCCTGCGCCCCTGGCGTATTCCGGAGTACGTCTGGGCCCTGGGCGGCGCGTTGCTGCTGGTCGGCCTTGGGCTGATCACACCCCGCAGCGCGCTGGCCGCCGTGGCCGAAGGCGGCGACGTGTACCTGTTTCTGGTCGGCATGATGGTGCTGGCGGAGCTTGCCCGCCAGCAAGGCTTGTTCGACTGGCTGGCGCGTTATGCCGTGCGCCACGCCCGGGGCTCGGGGCAACGGCTGTTCGACCTGGTGTTTCTGGTGGGCACGCTGGTCACGGTGTTTTTGTCCAACGACGCCACGGCCGTGGTGCTGACCCCTGCCGTGTACGCCGCGTGCAAGGCTGCCAAGGCCGAACCTTTGCCCTACCTGTTCATTTGCGCCTTCATCGCCAATGCGGCCAGTTTCGTGCTGCCGATTTCCAACCCGGCCAACCTGGTGGTGTTCGGCAGCCAGATGCCGCCACTGCTGGACTGGCTGAGGCAGTTCAGCCTGCCGTCGCTGGCGGCGATCGCCCTCACCTACCTGATGCTGCGCTTGACCCAGCGCCGACAGATCCGCCAGCCGCTGGCCCTGCAGATCGACCACCAGCCCCTCGGCGCCGGCGCCCGCCTGTGCGCGCTGGGCATCGGTTTTACCGCGGCCGTGTTGCTGGGCGCATCGGCCCTGGACCGGCCACTGGGCCTGCCGACCTTCTGCGCCGGGGTGGCCACCGCAGCGCTCGTCCACCTGCGCCAGCGGCGCAGCCCAATGCCGGTGCTACGCCATGTGGCGTGGGGCGTGCTGCCCCTGGTGGCGGGCTTGTTCGTGCTGGTCGAGGCCTTGGCCCAGACCGGCCTGGTGCTGCACCTGGCTCAAGCGCTGGCCAGCCTTGCCCAAGCCTCGCCAGCCAAGGCCAGTTGGCTGGCGGGCGTCGCGGTTGCCCTGGCCAGCAACCTGATGAACAACCTGCCCACCGGGCTGATTGCCGGGTCCATGGGGTCGCTGGCGGCGTTGCCGCAGCAGACCACCGCTGCGCTGCTGATCGGCGTCGACCTGGGGCCGAACCTGTCGATCACAGGCTCCCTGGCGACCTTGCTGTGGCTGGTAGCGATCCGCCGCGAGGGTGAGCACGTGAGTGCCTGGCGCTTCCTGCGCCTGGGGTTGTTGGTGATGCCGCCTGCGCTCGTGGGGGCGCTACTGGCGTTGCTGGTTTGAGCGCGCGTGTACTGAAAGCCCGGCTAAATCCACTTACGGCGCCACAACCATGAAGAAACTGTTTGCCCTGATTGTTCTGATGCTGCTGACAGTGCTCTACGTTGGGTATTACCAAGCGCTTGAGGATGGCGACATCGAAACCATCTTGTTCCTGAAAAAGCACCCGACGTTGCAGATGAAGTTTTACAACATCCACGCCAATGATGGGGAGATTCGCCAAGTCGAACGGCTCACGGAGCAGGAGCGTCAGTGGATCATCGATTACTGCTGGTACCGGCTTGGCATTCACACCGAACTGAATACACAAAACGACGTGGAAACCTGCAGCAAGAAATAGCTCAAAGAAAAGAAAAAACCAACTGCCCTGCACGTGGCTGCCTGCAGATACAATCGCCCGACCGCTCCAGATGAGGCCCAGGATGCAAGCGCTCAGCCCCAATTCGCTCCCCGACAACTGCAGGGCGCTGCTCTACGCCCTGGCAACCGCCTTCCCCGGCAAAGGCAAAACCTCGCTGCTCAAGCTGCTGCGCTCCATGGGTATCTGTGATGCCGCCGGCAAACAGCTGGATGCCACTACATTGGCAGACCTGCTGCAAGAATTGCGGGAACAAGGCTGGGTAGACGTGGAGCAGCGCAGGGAAGGCCAATATTTCATCGTGGCGACACAACGGCGCACCAGTGTGTTGCTCAGCCTGCTGGGCACAGCCGACAGTGCGCCGTACTTGCAGCAGATTGCCGCCAGCCTGCCCGCGCTCAATCCATGGCAAACCCCTGGCGCGCCCCAGGCATTACAAGAGCTGTGGCTCAACCTGTTGAGCGGTAACAGCGCCCAGGTGCCGCACTTGTTGTATCTGTCGGCCAGGACACTGCACGCGAATAATTGGGCCCCGCAACACCCCATGCACCTTCTGCAGGCCGACCCTGCGGGCCTTGAGCTGTTTGGCCTGCTGGACGAAACCGTACGCGGGCTGCTGCTGGAAGATCATCTTTGCCTGCACAACAGCCTGCTGGGTGAGGCGCACGGCAGCTATCAGCTGGCCAAGCAGCAGATGGCGCATGCGCCCTCCCCCGAGCTTGGCCTGCAATTGATGCAGCAAGCGCTGTGGCGAGGCGACTGGGAAGCGCTGCAACACTTCGGCGGGCAGTACCCGCTGACACTGCAAAGCGCTCAGCTGGTACTGCGCGGCCAAACCACCGAGGCATTGCAACGGATGCGGGCCTGGCTCACCGAGCAGCGCAGGCAAACCAAAAAACGCAAGATCGACCTGCACCCGCTGCTCAACGCGCTGTACTGCCTGGCGCTTTTCGCCGAAAACGACAGCCAGCACCACGCTGCACTCAAGCAGGCACTGATGCTGGGCGAAAAGCAGAACTATGGCAGCGCCTATACGGTGCTCTACAAATTCTTCGAGCAACTGCAAGGCAATACACCTGAACTGTCGTACCTGCGCTCATTCGAACTTTATGGCCTCGATGGCCTGATGCTGGCGCTGGCACTGTACTGGCTGGATGCCCCGGTAGCACGCCAGCAGAACTGGTGCACGACCCTGCAAGATTACCGGGCGCAACTCGATCAGCGGGGTTACGCCTGGCTGGCCGCAGAGTTCGATGCCCTGATCGCAGCGCAATTCGGTGTACCTCGGCACACTCAGGATGTGCATCACCAAGCTGGGCTCAAACCACTGGCCGAGCTGCTCCAGCGCCGCGAAGCCTGGCAGCATGCACTCGACGCCCTGAGCCAACTCAAACCCGCCGACACACCGGCCAGCCCCGTGGCCAAGAAGACCACCCGCCTGGCGTGGCTGGTGGATCTTCACCGCTATTCCAATCAACTGGAACCGCGCGAGCAGAAACTGGGCGCCAAGGGGCAATGGAGCAAGGGCCGCCCGGTGGCGCTCAAGCGGCTGCTGGAGGAAGGCGACAGGCTGGACTTTTTGTGCGAGCAGGACCGCCAGGCGATCAGCGTGATCCAGGCCAGCCGCTATTCCTACTCCGGCGCCGAGTACGAGCTGCCTCCCGACGTTGGCCTGCCCAAGTTGATCGGCCACCCGGCGCTGTTCTGGCAGGACGCGCCGGACGTGCGCATCGAGCTTGAGGCCGGCCATGCCAGCCTGCACCTCGAAGCGCGCGACGGGCAGATGCATCTGCGCCTCGAGCCGCAGGGCATCGTCAATGCCGACACCTACTACCTGCACAAGCAAACGCCCACCCGTCTGCAGATATTTACGCTTAACGGCGACCTGCGCCAGATCGTCAAGGTTATCGGCGACGGCCTGAGCGTTCCGCAATCAGGCAGGGCGCACCTGATCGAGGCGGTCAGTGCGATCGCCCCGTTGCTGGCGGTGCACTCGGACCTGCCCGAGCTCGCCGCGCAGCTCGACCAAGAGCCCGCAGATACGCGCCTGTACGCACATTTGCTGCCACTTGCCGAGGGTTTGCGCTTGCAGTTGCTGGTGCGCCCGCTGGCCGAAAGCAGTTGGTTGCGCCCGGGCCTTGGCGCACAAAACGTGCTCGGCGAGCGCGATGGCAAGCCGTTGCAGGTCAGCCGTGACCTGGCGGGCGAACGCCAGGCATTGCAGCAGGTGCTGCAGGCCTGCCCCGGCCTTGCCAACGCCAACAGCGACGGCCAGGAATGGCAACTGGAACAGCCGCAGGACGCCTTGCAGGTACTCGGCGAATTGCACGCACTGGACGGCAACCAAGTGCACTGCGTGTGGCCGGAAGGCGAACGCATGCGCTTGAAAGGCCACCTGAAACTGAACGAACTCAAGCTGGGCCTGCGCGCGCAGGGTGAGTGGTTCATGCTGCAGGGCGAGGTCGCGCTCGATGACGGCAAGGTACTGCAACTTCGTCAGCTTCTGGAGCTGCTCAAGGTCAGCCCCGGGCGCTTCCTCAAGCTTGGCGAAGGCGACTGGCTGGCACTTGAGGATACCTTGCGCAAGCGCCTGGGAGAGCTTGCGCACCTGGCTGATCGGGTCACCGACCAGGGCCTTCGGCTCAGCCCGCTGACCACGCCCCTGCTGGCCGAGCTGGCAGCAGAGGCCGGTGAGTTCACTGCCGATAAAAGCTGGCAGGCACACCTGCAGAAACTGCAATCGCTGCGCGATTACCAGCCTCGGCTACCCGCAACCTTGAAAGCCGATCTGCGTGCCTATCAGCATGAAGGCTTCATCTGGTTGGCACGCCTGGCGCAATGGGGCGTGGGCGCCTGCCTGGCCGACGACATGGGCCTGGGCAAGACGGTGCAGATTCTGGCCCTGTTGCTGCAGCGCGCGGCCGATGGCCCGCAACTGGTTGTGGCGCCGACTTCGGTCACCCTCAACTGGCAGGCCGAAAGCAGGCGCTTCGCCCCGCAGTTGAAGCTGCATCTGTACCACCAGCAACGCAACCTGGATGACCTGGGCCCCGGCGACCTAGTCATCACCAGCTACGGCCTGATGCAGCAGGACAGCGCAGCCTTCGCCGCCTGCCAATGGCATACAGTGGTGCTGGACGAAGCCCAGGCTATCAAGAATGCTCAGACCAAGCGCTCACAAGCGGTCATGGCCTTGCAGTCGAACATGCGTGTGGTTGCTACGGGTACGCCATTGGAAAACCACCTGGGTGAGCTGTGGAGCCTGTTCCGCTTCATCAACCCAGGCCTGCTCGGTAGCCAGGAAAGCTTCAACAGCCGCTTCGCCACCCCCATCGAACAAGGCGATGCAGCGGCTCGACGGGCATTGAAGGCGCTGATCCAACCCTTCATCCTGCGCCGCTTGAAAAGCCAGGTGCTCGACGAGCTGCCCGCACGCACAGAGATCACCTACAAGGTGCCGTTGTCCGAGGAGGAAGCGCATCTTTACGAAGCGCTTCGTCAACAAGCCTTGGATAACGTGTCCGAGTCAGTTCCCGGAGCTGGCAGGTCGTTCCAGATACTGACGGAAATCACCCGCCTGCGCCGCTTCTGCTGCCATCCAACCCTGGTGGTCGAGCAATCCACCCTGCCAGGCAGCAAGCTGCAGGCCTTCACTGCGCTCGTCGAAGAGTTGCTGGACAATGGCCACAAAGCCTTGGTGTTCAGCCAGTACGTCGATCACTTGAGCATCGTGCGCACCTTGCTCGATGAAAAACGCATTGCCTACCAGTACCTGGACGGCAGCGTACCTGCCAAAGACCGCGAGCGGCGGGTGAACGCCTTCCAGGCTGGCGCGGGCGAGATCTTCCTGATCAGCCTGAAGGCCGGCGGCAGCGGCCTCAACCTGACCGCCGCCGATTATGTGATCCACCTTGACCCTTGGTGGAATCCGGCAGTCGAGGACCAGGCCAGTGACCGCGCCTATCGCATCGGCCAGCAGCGCCCGGTGACGATTTACCGACTGGTTGCCGAAAACACCATCGAGGAGCAGATCGTCGGCCTGCACGCGCGCAAACGAGACCTGGCTGACAGCTTGCTTGAGGGGGGTGAAGTGAGCGCGAAGCTGGATGCCGATGCGCTTTTGGCGCTGCTGGCAGGCGGGGGGCAGTGATAGCACAGGCCAAGCCGAGCGCGACATCGATCTTGTCGGGACGGTCTTGTGCAACCTGTACCGGCCTCATCGCTGGCAGCCGGCTCTCATAGAACAAACTACAACTCATTGATTTAACACAGTCCCCGTGGGAAGCGGCCTTGTGTCGCGATGGGCTGCGTAGCGGCCCCAA
>NZ_JBJDNC010000013.1:0-134568 GCF_044900265.1 Pseudomonas sp. NPDC089406
AATCAAAATCACAAAACACAGAACTAAACCATAAACAACACAATAAACCTAAACGAAGATCTTCAGAGCGGTCAGGGAACCGGTTTTGCCGGTGACTGCGCCGTTGGTGAACTTCTCGACGTACTCTTCCGAAACGCGCGATGCACGCTCCAGCAGACGGGAGTGGAGATAGAACACGTCGCCTGGGTACGCTTCACGTCCTGGTGGACGGCGCAGCAGCAGGGAGATCTGACGGTAGGCAACGGCCTGCTTGGACAGGTCATCGTAAACGATCAGGGCGTCTTCACCGCGGTCACGGAAGAACTCGCCCATGGTGCAGCCGGCGTATGGCGCCAGGAACTGCAGTGCGGCGGATTCCGAAGCACTGGCAACGACCACGATGGTGTTGGCCAGGGCGCCGGCTTCTTCCAGCTTGCGAACGATGTTGGCAACGGTGGAACGCTTCTGGCCGACAGCAACATAAACACAGAAAATACCGGAGTCTTTCTGGTTGATGATGGCGTCGATGGCCATGGCGGTCTTGCCGATCTGACGGTCACCAATGATCAGCTCGCGCTGGCCACGGCCGACAGGGATCATGGCGTCTACGGACTTGTAGCCAGTCTGTACAGGCTGGTCTACCGACTTACGCCAGATCACGCCCGGGGCTACTTTTTCGACCGCGTCGGTCTGGGTGTTGCCCAGAGGACCTTTGCCGTCGATCGGGTTGCCCAGTGCGTCAACGACGCGGCCCAGCAGTTCCTTACCAACCGGAACTTCCAGGATGCGGCCGGTGCACTTGGCGCTCATGCCTTCGGCGAGGGTGTCATAGGCACCCAGGATCACTGCACCTACGGAGTCTTGCTCCAGGTTCAGTGCCATGCCGAACACGCTGCCAGGGAACTCGATCATTTCGCCGTACATGACGTCGGCCAGACCGTGGATCCGCACGATACCGTCGGATACCGAAACAACGGTACCTTCGTTACGGGCTTGGGAGCCGACATCGAGGTTGTCGATGCGGCCCTTGATGATTTCACTAATTTCGGAAGGATTGAGTTGCTGCATTGCTCTGCTGCCCCTTCAAACTCAAGATTTCAAGGCTTCGGCCAGTTTCGCGATCTTGCCGCGAACCGAACCGTCGATTACCAGGTCGCCGGCGCGGATGACGACGCCGCCGATCAGGCTGGCATCCTCCGACGCGTGCAGGCGCACTTCCTGGCCTAACCGTGCACTGAGAACCTTGGCGAGTTTGTCTTGCTGTTCTTGGTTCAACGCAAAAGCACTGGTGACTTCCACGTCCACGGATTTCTCTTGCTCGGCCTTGTACAGGTCGAACAGAGCGGCAATCTCCGGCAACAGCAGGAGACGGTCGTTTTCCGCGGCAACATGAATGAAATTCTGTGCCTGTGCATTGAACTTGTCACCGCACACTTCAATGAATGCGGCGGCCTTGTTTGCGCTAGTCAGTTGCGGGGCCTTGAGCAGGCGCTGCATGGTGTCGTCTTGCGACACCGCAGCAGCCAGGCCGAGCATGGCTGACCAATTGGCCAGTTGCTGATGGGCCTGGGCGTGCTCGAAGGCAGCCTTAGCGTAAGGTCGGGCCAACGTGGTCAGTTCTGCCATGATCGCCCTCGCTTAAATTTCAGCGGCCAGTTTGTTAACCAGCTCCGCATGCGCGTTTTGATCGATTGTGGCGCCAAGGATCTTTTCAGCACCGCCAACGGCCAGGGCACCCACTTGGGCACGCAGGGCGTCTTTGACGCTGTTCAGTTCCTGTTCGATCTCGGCTTGAGCCTGAGCCTTCACACGGTCAGCTTCGACGCGGGCCTGTTCACGGGCCTCGTCTACAAGCTGAGCAGCGCGTTTCTTGCTTTGCTCAATGATTTCGGCTGCCTGTGCTTTCGCTTCACGCAGTTGCTGACCCGCTTTCTCTTGGGCCAGCTCCAGGTCGCGAGCTGCGCGGTTGGCAGCGTCCAAGCCGTCTGCAATCTTCTTTTGGCGCTCTTGCAGGGCAGTGATGACCGGAGGCCATACATACTTCATGCAGAAGAGTACAAAAATCAGGAAGGCAACGGATTGGCCAATCAGGGTTGCATTAATGTTCACGCCAACACCTCGCTCGGTCTTTGGTTCATCACAGCTATCAACTCGTGGTTAACGAGTGATTAGCCGGCGATTTGACCAACGAACGGATTCGCGAAGGTGAAGAACAGAGCGATACCAACACCGATCATGGTTACGGCGTCGAGCAGACCGGCAACGATGAACATTTTGACCTGCAGCATTGGAACCATTTCTGGCTGGCGAGCAGCGCCTTCCAGGAACTTGCCGCCCAGCAGGCCGAAACCAATGGCGGTACCCAGAGCACCCAGGCCGATCAGCAGAGCAACAGCGATAGCGGTCAGACCAACTACAGTTTCCATCTTTCCTCCCGACTTTTACGTCGTATTGGTTAGGTTTTTAGTTTGAAGCGGTAAAACAAATCGTTTGGTACAGCATGCCCTTGCGGACTTTTTAAGCCCTCCCCCCGAGCAGGCGGGGAAGGCTATCAGACACGCCAGGCGGTCTTAATGGTTATCTTCGTGGGCCATCGACAGGTAGACGATGGTCAGCATCATGAAGATGAAAGCTTGCAGGGTGATGATCAGGATGTGGAACACAGCCCACGCCCACTGCAGCACCACACCCAGGCCGCTGAGCCAGAGGATGCCGGTACCGAACATCACCGCGATCAGGATGAACACCAGCTCGCCGGCGTACATGTTGCCGAACAGACGCAGTGCCAGCGAGATCGGCTTGGCGATCAGGGTGACGAATTCGAGCAGGAAGTTCACCGGAATCAGCAGGATCTGAACGAAGATGTTCTTGCTGCCGAACGGGTGCAGGGTCAGCTCGCCGATGAAGCCGCCGATGCCCTTGACCTTGATGCTGTAGAAGATGATCAGCGCGAACACGCTCAGGGCCATGCCCAGGGTGGCGTTCGGGTCGGTGGTCGATACCGCGCGGAACGGAATGTGCGGGTCACCGGAGATCAGGATGGCCAGCTGAGGAATCCAGTCGACCGGAACCAGGTCGATGGCGTTCATCAGGAAGACCCAGACGAAGATGGTCAGCGCCAGCGGGGCGATCACCGGGCTGCGGCCATGGAAGGAGTCCTTCACGCTGCCGTGGACGAAGTCCACCAGCACTTCGACGAAGTTCTGCAGGGCACCGGGCTGGCCGGAAGTCGCCTTCTTGGCCGCCATGCGGAAGATGAACAGGAAGATCAGACCCAGCGCAACGGACCAGCCCAGGGTGTCCAGGTGGAACGCCCAGAAGCCCATTGCCTTGGCTTCTGCAGCCGAATGGGCCAAGCCCCAGCTGCCGTCTGGTAGTTGACCGTAGGTCAGGTTCTGCAAGTGGTGCTGGATATAACCCGAAGCGGTTTCTTCTGCCATGGTTGCCTCAAACGCCCTAAGGTCTCGAAAGTCTTTTATTCATCAGCAGGGGCGCGAACCAGCTGACCAAAAGGGTCAGCACGAAGACGCCGAATACTGCCAGCGGCGCCAGTGGCTTCACTCCTGCGAAGGTCAGTGCAAACAGCACTGCCGTCAAAATCATCTTGCCTGCCTCGCCTGCGTAGAACGACTTGACGATGGCCTGCGCCGCCCGGGCTCCGCTGAAGCGAAAAGCCTTCCAGGCGAAATACACATTGGGCAGCCAGCCGATCAGCCCTCCGCAGAGGCCTGAATATCCGCTGACCGCCCCTTTCCACTGCCACAACACCAAGGTTGCCAGCAGCAAAACAACAAATTGAGCCAGCAGTACCGGAAAAACCGCCCAGCGATGGAAAGGCAGGCGGTTTGGCGTGCGGATTTCCATCAAAACTGCTCCTCGAAAGTCGACCGCCTAGTCAGTAATGACTTGGCATAATTTGTGCCGACAAAATGCGCGCAGAGTATAGGGGTGGATTAACCCCTATTCAACTATCGGGTAGTGATTTCCGACTGCGCGCTACAACGGGAATTGTTTCAGCGGATGTGAGCAAGCACGCCTTGCAGCTCATCGAGGGAGTTGTAGCGGATCACCAACTGGCCCTTGCCCTTGTTGCCATGGCGAATCTGTACTGCAGAGCCCAGGCGCTCTGCCAGCCGCTGTTCAAGGCGGGCGATGTCCGGATCAGGTTTGCTCGCTTCGACCGGCTCAGGTTTGCCGCTCAACCACTGGCGCACCAGTGCCTCGGTTTGGCGCACGGTGAGGCCGCGTGCGACAACATGACGCGCCCCTTCTTCCTGGCGATCTTCCTCCAGGCCGAGCAAGGCACGGGCGTGGCCCATCTCCAGGTCGCCGTGGGCGAGCATGGTCTTGATCGCCTCAGGCAGCGAGATCAGGCGCAGCAGGTTGGCTACGGTCACCCGCGACTTGCCGACGGCATCGGCCACCTGCTGCTGGGTGAGTTCGAACTCCTGCTGCAGGCGCTGCAGGGCCAGGGCCTCTTCCAGCGGGTTGAGGTCCTCGCGCTGGATGTTCTCGATCAGCGCCATGGCGATGGCGGCTTCGTCGGGCACTTCGCGGACCATGGCCGGGACGGTGTCCAGGCCGGCCTGTTGCGTGGCGCGCCAACGGCGTTCACCGGCGATGATCTCGTAGCGGTTGTCGCCGATCGGGCGCACAACGATCGGTTGCATGACGCCGTGGGTGCGGATCGAGTGCGCCAGTTCTTCGAGCGCCTGCGGGTCCATGTCGCGGCGTGGCTGGTACTTGCCGCGCTGGATCAGCTCCACCGGCAGCTGTTGCAGTTCTTTCTGGTCGATCTTGACCGCCTGCTCTTCGAGCGCGCTGACGGAAGGACCACTGAGCAGAGCATCCAACCCACGTCCGAGACCGCGTTTCTTGATGGCCATGCGGATTCCTTAAGTTGTTTGTGCAGTGCGTGATGGACGGCGCTGGCGGCGCACCAGTTCCCCGGCCAGGGCCAGATAGGCCAGTGCACCGCGAGACTGCTTGTCGTAGGCCAGGGCCGGCATGCCGAAGCTTGGTGCCTCGGCCAGGCGGATGTTGCGCGGGATCACCGTGTCGTACAGCTGCTCGCCGAAGTGCTCCTTGAGCTGCGCCGAAACATCGTTGTTCAGGCTCAGGCGCGGGTCGTACATGGTACGCAGCAGGCCTTCGATCTTCAGCTCCGGGTTCAGCCGGGCAGCGATGCGCTTGATGTTATCCACAAGGTCGCTCAAACCCTCGAGTGCGTAGTACTCGCACTGCATGGGGATGATCACGCCATCGGAAGCGACCAGGGCGTTGAGCGTCAGCATCGACAGCGACGGTGGGCAGTCGATGAGGATGTAGTCGTAATTTTCGCGGATCGGCGCCAGTGCGTTGCGCAGGCGGCTCTCCTTCATCTGCATTTCCAGCAGCACCACTTCGGCGGCGGTCAGGTCGCGGTTGGCCGGCAGCAGCTGGAAGTTGCCGTGTTCGGAGTACTGCATGGCCTGGGCCAGGTCGCATTCCCCGATCAACAGGTCGTACACCGAGTGCTCGAGCTCGTGCTTATCCACACCGCTGCCCATGGTGGCGTTGCCCTGTGGATCGAGGTCGATCAGCAGCACACGACGCTTGGTCGCAGCCAGCGATGCGGCGAGATTGATACAGGTGGTGGTCTTGCCCACACCACCTTTCTGGTTCGCGATTGCGAATACCTTAGCCATTGTTGCGTGTGTTCCCAGTCATGCCTTGCGGCGCAGTATCAGCAGATGGCGCTGGCCCTGGCAACCTGGAACGGTCAGGGCCTGCTCGCTTTCCACTGTGAAGTCTGCGGGCAATGCTACCAGTTCGTCGGCAGGATGCAGCCCCTTCATTGCAAGCCATTGCGTATGGGCGTCACCCAGGTGGCGGGTCCAGTTGGTGAAATTCTCCATGCTGCTGAAGGCGCGAGAGATGATTCCGCAGAACGGCTGCTCGGGCTGTACCTCTTCGACCCGGCTGTGGATAACCGTGAGGTTGTCCAGTTTCAGCTCCATCTTCACCTGGGTGAGGAAGCGGGTTTTCTTGCCGTTGCTGTCGAGCACGGTCACTTGCTTGTGCGGATGCAGGATAGCCAGGGGGATGCCCGGCATGCCGCCGCCGCTGCCGACATCCAGCCAACGCTGGGTGTCGCTGTGGATAAACGGCATGACGCTGAGGCTGTCGAGCAGGTGGCGCGAGACCATCTCGTCGGGGTCGCGCACGGCGGTCAGGTTGTAGGCCTTGTTCCATTTGATCAGCAGGGCCAGGTAGCCCAGCAGCAGCTCGTGCTGCTGCGCGCTCAGCTCGACACCGAGCTGGCGCGCACCTGTGGACAACTCTTCGGCGTGTTGCGGGGTGACCAGGGAACTCAAGCGCTTTGCTCCAATTCGCGGCCTGCGCCGCGTTTTTTCAAGTGAATCAGCAGCAGCGAGATCGCCGCTGGCGTTACGCCGGGAATACGCGAGGCCTGGCCGAGGGTCTCGGGGCGGGTTTGCTCGAGCTTGCCCTGGATCTCCTTGGACAGCCCGGAAATCGTCGTGTAGTCGATATCCACAGGCAGGCGGGTGTCTTCGCTGGCGCGCAGGCGGGCGATTTCTTCCTGCTGACGGTCGATGTAGCCGGCGTACTTGGTCTTGATTTCGACCTGTTCGGCCACTTGCGGGTCGATCACCTCGCCGCCGGTCGCCTCGATCAGCCCAGCGTAGTCGACTTCCGGACGGGCCAGCAGGTTGAGCAGGCTGTATTCGTGGGCCAGCGGCGTACCGAACTTATCCACAATGGCCTGGCCTTGCGCAGTGTTCGGGCGTACCCAGGTGCTTTTCAGGCGCTGCTCTTCGCGCTCGATACCCTCGCGCTTGGTGCAGAACGCCGCCCAGCGCTCATCGTCGATCAGCCCCAGCTCGCGGCCCTTCTCGGTCAGGCGCAGGTCGGCGTTGTCCTCGCGCAGGATCAGCCGGTATTCGGCGCGCGAGGTGAACATGCGGTACGGCTCCTGGGTGCCCAGGGTGATCAGGTCGTCCACCAGCACGCCGATGTACGCCTCGTCGCGGCGCGGGCACCAGCTTTCGCGGCCCTGGGCGCGCAATGCTGCGTTGGTGCCGGCCAGCAGGCCCTGGGCGCCGGCTTCTTCGTAGCCGGTGGTGCCGTTGATCTGGCCGGCGAAGAACAGGCCGCCGATGACCTTGGTCTCGAGGCTGTACTTGAGGTCGCGCGGGTCGAAGTAGTCGTACTCGATGGCGTAGCCCGGGCGCACGATGTGGGCGTTCTCCAGGCCGCGCATCGAACGCACGATCTCAAGCTGCACGTCGAACGGCAGCGAGGTCGAGATGCCGTTGGGGTACAGCTCGTGAGTGGTCAGGCCTTCCGGCTCGATGAACACCTGGTGGCTTTCCTTGTCGGCAAAGCGGTGGATCTTGTCTTCGATCGACGGGCAGTAACGCGGGCCAACGCCTTCGATCACGCCCGAGTACATCGGCGAGCGGTCCAGGTTCGAGGCAATGATTTCGTGGGTGCGCGCGTTGGTGTGGGTGATCCAGCAGCTCACCTGGCGCGGGTGCATCTGGGCGTTGCCCATGAACGACATCACCGGGATCGGCGTGTCACCCGGTTGCTCGCTCATCACCGAGAAGTCCACCGAGCGGCCGTCGATACGCGGCGGGGTGCCGGTTTTCAGGCGGCCGACGCGCAGCGGCAGTTCACGCATGCGGTTGGCCAGGGCATTGGCGGGCGGGTCGCCGGCGCGGCCACCGGAGTAGTTCTGCAGGCCGATGTGGATAAGCCCGCCGAGGAAGGTGCCGCTGGTCAGTACCACCGAGTCGGCGAGAAAGCGCAGGCCCATTTGCGTGACCACGCCCTTGACCTGGTCCTGCTCGACGATCAGGTCGTCGCAGGACTGCTGGAATATCCACAGGTTCGGCTGGTTTTCCAGGATTTCACGCACTACCGCCTTGTAGATGGCGCGGTCGGCCTGTGCACGGGTGGCGCGCACCGCCGGGCCCTTGCGGTTGTTCAGGATACGGAACTGGATGCCGCTCTTGTCGGTGGCCAGCGCCATGGCGCCGCCGAGCGCATCGATTTCCTTGACCAGGTGGCTCTTGCCGATGCCACCGATGGCCGGGTTGCAGCTCATGTGACCGAGGGTTTCCACGTTATGGGTCAGCAGCAGGGTTTTCGCACCCATGCGTGCAGACGCAAGCGCAGCCTCGGTACCGGCATGGCCGCCGCCGATGACGATCACTTCAAAACGGGAAGGGAAATCCACCACGCACCTCGTGCCTGTTTTTGCGAATAGAGAAGGTAAGCGGACAAGTATAGGGACTTAGCCCCCTTCAAAGAAACCTTCTGAGCAAAATTTGACCAGTCTGTGGATGAATGGCCGGAAAAAGTAAACAAAGAGAAAAAATACATAAAAGCTTTGTTTTTATGTTTATGTTTAGGGAGCTATCCACATGTGGATAAGTACCTTTAGCCCAGTATTGGCAATGCCTACAGGATTTCATAACCCTGTGCCGTAAGGGGGTTGAGGGGTATGGATAACCGCGTTTAACCTGTGGATGAAAGTACCTGTTACCCACAGGCGCGGTTTTCCTCATAAAAAAAGCCGGGTTATCAACGGAGCTGATGGTTAGTTTTCCACAGAGCTTACGCGCCCGTGCTCCAGCCTGTGGATGAAGCGGTTAGCGGCCCCCTGTAGGAGCAGGCTTGCCTGCGATAGGGCCAGTACAGGCAGAACTTTTCTGCAGACGAAAAAAAACCGCCCCATCAGGAGCGGTTCCGTTCAAAACTGCTTTGCAGTCACTTGCCGATACAAAAGCTCGAGAAAATCCGCCCCAGCAGGTCATCCGAGCTGAATGCCCCGGTAATTTCCCCCAGTGCCTGCTGTGCCTGGCGCAAATCCTCAGCCAGCAGCTCGCCAGCCCCCGCCAGGGTCAACTGCGCCCGCCCGTGCTCCAGGTGCTCACTGGCCTGGCGCAGCGCCTCCAGATGCCGCCGGCGTGCACTGAAGCTGCTCTCGGCGGTCTGTTCATAACCCATGCAGGCCTTCAGGTGATCGCGCAGCAGGTCCAGGCCCTGGTCGCTGTCGCGGGCACTGAGGGTGATGGTCACGTGGCCGTCTTCGCTCTCCTGCAACCCGACGGCCTCGCCACTGAGGTCTGCCTTGTTGCGAATCAGCGTGACTTTGGCAGGGTCTGGCCGTTGGTCGAGAAATTCCGGCCACAGGGCAAACGGGTCACTGGCTTCGGGCGCGGTGGAGTCCACCACCAGCAGCACACGGTCGGCTTCACCGATGGCCTTCAGCGCGCGTTCCACGCCGATTTTTTCTACATGGTCGTCGGTATCGCGCAGGCCGGCGGTGTCCACCACGTGCAGCGGCATGCCGTCGATGTGGATATGTTCGCGCAGGATGTCCCGGGTGGTGCCGGCGATATCGGTCACGATCGCCGCTTCACGACCGGCCAGCTGGTTCAGCAGACTGGATTTGCCGGCATTCGGACGGCCGGCAATCACCACGGTCATGCCATCGCGCAGCAAGGCGCCCTGCCCGGCTTCACGCTGCACTGTGCACAAGTCGTCGCGCACCGCATCGAGCATGCCCAGCACATGGCCGTCGGCGAGAAAATCGATCTCCTCTTCCGGGAAATCGATGGCCGCCTCGACGTAGATGCGCAGCGCAATCAACGCCTCGGTGAGGTTATGCACACGCTTGGAGAACGCCCCTTGCAGCGAGCGCAGGGCGTTGCGGGCGGCTTGTGTGGAGCTGGCTTCGATCAGGTCGGCGATGGCCTCGGCCTGGGCCAGGTCGAGCTTGTCGTTGAGGAAGGCGCGTTCGCTGAATTCCCCAGGGCGTGCCAGCCGGCAACCCAGCTGCAGGCAACGCTGCAGCAGCATGTCCATCACCACCGGGCCACCGTGGCCCTGCAGCTCCAGCACATCTTCGCCGGTGAACGAGTTCGGCCCGGGGAAGAACAGCGCGATGCCTTCGTCCAGCACCAGGCCATCAGCGTCGCGGAACGGGCCGTAGTGGGCGTGGCGCGGGGTCAGGTTGCGCCCGGTGATGGCAAGGCCGGCCTGGCTGGCCAGCGGCCCCGACAAACGGACGATACCCACACCGCCGCGGCCCTGGGCGGTGGCGATGGCGGCGATGGTTTCACGCACAGTGTTCATGCTCGAAGCCTCTAAACAAATACGACAGATAGCAAAAACGCCCCACGAGGGGGCGTTTTATTCACAGGCTAGACGATCAGCCCGTCAAGCAGCAGCGTTCTTGCTGGCCGCTTCGATGCGACGGGTGATGAACCACTGCTGCGAAATCGACAGGCAGTTGTTCACAACCCAGTACAGCACCAGGCCGGCCGGGAACCACAGGAAGAAGAAGGTGAAGATGATCGGCATCATTTTCATGACCTTCGCCTGCATCGGATCCGGCGGCGTCGGGTTCAGGCGCTGCTGGATGAACATGGTGGCACCCATGATGATCGGCAGGATGAAGAACGGATCCTTGATCGACAGGTCGGTGATCCACAGCATCCATGGGGCCTGGCGCATTTCAACGCTTTCCAGCAGTACCCAGTACAGGGCCAGGAACACCGGCATCTGCACCAGGATCGGCAGGCAGCCGCCCAGCGGGTTGATCTTCTCTTTCTTGTACAGCTCCATCATCGCCTGGGACAGCTTCTGGCGATCGTCACCGAAGCGTTCCTTGAGCTGGGCGAGCTTCGGCGCCACGGCACGCATGCGCGCCATCGAGCGGTAGCTGGCAGCCGACAGCGGGAAGAACAGGCCCTTGATGAGCATGGTCAGAACGATGATCGACCAGCCCCAGTTACCCAGCAGGCTGTGGATATGTTGCAGCAGCCAGAAGATCGGCTGGGCAATGAACCACAGGAAGCCGTAGTCGACGGTCAGTTCCAGGCCTGGGGACAACTCCTTGAGCTTGGACTGGATCTTCGGGCCGGCGTACAGCATGGCGCTGGTTTCGGCCTTGGCGCCGGTAGGCACGCTGATGGTCGGGCCGGTGTAGCCGATGATGTAGTTGCCCTGGCTGTCTTTGCGGGTCTGCACGGCGTTGTTGTCCGACTTGGCCGGAATCCATGCAGTCACGAAGTAGTGTTGCAGCCAGGCGACCCAACCGCCGGACACATTTTCTTTCAAACCGCCCTTGTCCATGTCTTTCATCGACACTTTCTTGTACGGCTCGGAAGCTGTCCACAGGGCAGCGCCCAGGTAGGTAGCGGTACCGGTGGCGGTGCTCGAGGACGGATCGGAGCTGGCGTCACGCTTGAGCTGGGCAAACAGGTTGCCGTTCCAGGCCTGGCCGCTCTGGTTGTCGATCAGGTAGCTGACGGTCAGGTCGTACTCGCCGCGCTTGAAGCTGAAGCGCTTGATGTAGTTGACGCCGTTGTCGCTGAACTTCAGGTCGACGACCAGTTGCTCCTGGCCGTCGGCCAGCTGGAAGCTTTTCGCTTCGGCGGCATACAGCGGGCGACCGCTGCTGCGGGCATCCGGGCCGTTGGCGCCGGTCAGGCCGGACTGCGCCAGGTAGACACGTTCGCCGCCGTTATCGAACAGCTGGAACGGAATCTCCGGGTGGTCCTGGCGACGCGGGTACTTGGGCAGGGTCAGCTGGACGATGTCACCACCGACCGGGTCGATAGCCAGTTCCAGGACGTCGGTCTTGACCCGGATCAGGTCCTTGCTGACCGCGACCGGGGCGAGTTCCGCCGGAGTGGATTCAGCATTGGCGCTCGGCACATCGGCGCTGGCGCCGGCGTTGCCGGCCGGGACGGTGTCCGGCAGGGCCGGGGCAGCAGTGCTGGCAGCAGTATTCTGAGTCGGCAGGGCAGCCTGGCCGTAGTCCTGGTTCCACTTGAGGACCATGACGTAGGACACGATTGCCAGGGCGACGATCAGGATCGTGCGTTTAATATCCATGATTACTCGGCTATCGAAGAAGTTCGGGAGGAAGGAGCGGGTGGAACAGGGTCGAAACCGCCGTCGTTCCACGGATGACAACGCCCCAGGCGACGAACGGCCAGCCACCCACCACGCAACAGGCCATGGTTTTCGATGGCTTCGTATGCGTAACAGGAACAGCTGGGATAGAAACGACAGTGACTGGCCATCAGAGGACTGATGGCGTAACGGTAGAACTGGATCGGAACGAGGGCCAGTTTACGCATCGTGACTGTCTACCCCTGCAGGATCGGCATTCGCCGCTGGAGAGGGTCGACTGCGGACCAGTCGCTTCCAGAGCTTGCCAAAGTGTTGGTGCAATTCTGGGTTTTCCACTTCGCCCAACCCCTTGCGTGCAACGATCACGATATCCAGACCGGCCAGCGACTGCTGGTTCAGGCGGAATGAATCGCGCATCAGGCGTTTCAGGCGATTGCGTTGAACGGCGAGCTTGACGCTCTTCTTGCCGATCACCAAGCCGAGGCGTGGGTGATCAAGGCCGTTCTCGCGGGCAAGGATAAGCAGGTTTTTCCCTGGAACCTTGCCGGTTGGGGAGTCGAAGACCGCTTTGAAGTGTCGGGGTGTAAGCAGTCGCTTTTCCCGACTGAAGTCCTGACTCACCACCAGTGCCGAAAAATCAAACGGCCAGACGCTTACGGCCTTTGGCACGACGACGCGACAGAACAGCACGGCCGTTCTTGGTAGCCATACGGGCACGGAAACCGTGGGTGCGGGCGCGCTTGATGGTGCTTGGTTGGAAAGTACGTTTCATGGCGTGTTACCTGGGTTAGTCGACAACGGGCCGGAAGGGCCCCCTTTTTAAGAGATCGGCGATTCTAGAGAAAGCAAGCCAATAGGTCAATTTCCAACCAGCCTTTCCTTAATGAAGGTGCTCGACGGTGACGGGAAGGTTTCGCTTGCCTGGCAGGCGAGACGCAGCTCAACATGAAAAAAATAAAGAGGCATATAAAAAGCTTTTCTGAAGAACTTATAAAGCTTAAGTGGATAACCTTCTGTGGATAACCACTTACAGCCCAGTATTTAAGGCATGTACAGAGTTTCAAAACCTTGTCGGTAACAGGTGCGGCCGCTGTGCTGGACATGCGCACAAGCTGTGCAGGAAATGCCTGTTTATCCACAGGTGGTTTATCCACAGGGCTGAACCCAGGGTTGTGCATAGCCCTCATGTAGCGTTATCCACAGGGCTTATTCACATGGCTTGGTGTCATATTCGTCAGTTTTTGGCGGGTATGTCGGTGTTGCACCGGCCCTGATATGTGGATAACTGACCTCTTGCCCGGTACAATGGCGGTTTGTTTTTGCCTCATCCGGCTTTCAACTCAGGGGATATCCGTGTCAGTGGAACTTTGGCAGCAGTGCGTGGAGCTTCTGCGCGATGAACTGCCTGCCCAGCAATTCAACACCTGGATCCGTCCGCTACAGGTCGAAGCCGAAGGCGACGAGTTGCGCGTCTACGCGCCCAACCGGTTCGTGCTCGACTGGGTCAATGAAAAGTACCTGGGTCGTCTGCTCGAGCTGCTGGGTGAACACGGCAACGGCATCGCGCCTGCGCTCTCCTTATTAATAGGTAGCCGCCGCAGCTCCGCCCCGCGCGCCGCCCCCAACGCGCCGGTCAGTGCAGCCGTGGCCGCGTCCATGGCCCAGCAGGTTCCAGCCCAGCCAGCCCAGCCAGCCCCGCAAGTGCAGGTGGCGAGCGAACCGGTGGCAGCACCGGTCGCCCAACTGGTACTGGAGGCCGAAGAGCCCTCCAGCCGCGACAGCTTCGACAGCATGGCCGAAGTGGCCGCGCCACCTGCCGCCAGCACGCGCACCGAGCAGCGCACGGTGCAGGTTGAAGGCGCGCTCAAGCACACCAGCTACCTCAACCGCACCTTCACCTTCGAAACCTTCGTCGAAGGTAAGTCGAACCAGCTGGCGCGCGCCGCTGCCTGGCAGGTGGCAGACAACCCCAAGCACGGTTACAACCCGCTGTTCCTGTATGGCGGCGTCGGCTTGGGTAAGACTCACTTGATGCATGCTGTGGGTAACCACCTGCTGAAGAAGAACCCGAACGCCAAGGTGGTCTACCTGCATTCGGAGCGCTTCGTCGCCGACATGGTCAAGGCGCTGCAGCTGAACGCCATCAACGAATTCAAACGCTTCTACCGCTCGGTGGACGCGCTGCTGATCGACGATATCCAGTTCTTCGCCCGCAAGGAGCGTTCCCAGGAAGAGTTTTTCCACACCTTCAACGCCCTGCTCGAGGGCGGCCAGCAGGTGATTCTCACCAGCGACCGCTACCCGAAGGAAATCGAAGGCCTGGAAGAGCGCCTGAAGTCGCGCTTTGGCTGGGGCCTGACGGTGGCCGTGGAGCCTCCCGAACTGGAAACCCGCGTGGCCATCCTGATGAAGAAGGCCGACCAGGCCAAGGTCGAGCTGCCGCACGATGCGGCGTTCTTCATCGCCCAGCGCATCCGCTCCAACGTGCGTGAACTGGAAGGCGCCCTGAAACGGGTTATCGCCCACTCGCACTTCATGGGCCGCGACATCACCATCGAGCTGATCCGCGAGTCACTGAAGGACCTGCTGGCGCTGCAAGACAAGCTGGTCAGTGTGGATAACATCCAGCGCACCGTGGCCGAGTACTACAAGATCAAGATCGCCGACCTGTTGTCCAAGCGCCGTTCGCGCTCGGTGGCGCGCCCGCGCCAGGTGGCCATGGCGTTGTCCAAAGAGCTGACCAACCACAGCCTGCCGGAAATCGGCGACATGTTTGGCGGCCGCGACCACACCACCGTGCTGCACGCCTGCCGCAAGATCAACGAATTGAAGGAATCCGACGCGGACATCCGCGAGGACTACAAGAACCTGCTGCGTACGCTGACGACCTGATGGCCGTCGGCGCAGCTAATTGAAGGCAAGGGACTAGACCATGCATTTCACCATTCAACGCGAAGCCCTGTTGAAACCCCTGCAACTGGTCGCAGGCGTCGTCGAGCGCCGCCAGACCTTGCCGGTCCTGTCCAACGTCCTGCTGGTCGTGCAAGGCCAGCAACTGTCGTTGACCGGTACCGACCTGGAAGTCGAACTGGTTGGCCGCGTGCAACTGGAAGAACCCGCCGAGCCTGGCGAGATCACCGTCCCTGCGCGCAAGCTGATGGACATCTGCAAGAGCCTGCCTAGCGACGTGCTGATCGACATCAAGGTTGACGAGCAGAAGCTGCTGGTCAAGGCCGGCCGTAGCCGCTTCACCCTGTCGACCCTGCCGGCCAACGACTTCCCCACCGTGGAAGAGGGCCCGGGCTCGCTGACCTGCAACCTGGAGCAAAGCAAGTTGCGCCGGCTGATCGAGCGCACCAGCTTCGCCATGGCCCAGCAGGATGTGCGCTACTACCTCAACGGCATGCTGCTGGAAGTGTCCACCGACACCCTGCGCGCTGTTGCCACCGACGGTCACCGCCTGGCGCTGTGCGCCATGCAAGCACCGATCGGCCAGGCCGACCGTCACCAGGTGATCGTGCCGCGCAAAGGTATCCTTGAGCTGGCGCGTCTGCTCACCGACCCGGAAGGCATGGTCAGCATCGTGCTCGGCCAGCACCACATCCGCGCCACCACCGGTGAGTTCACCTTCACCTCCAAGCTGGTTGACGGCAAGTTCCCGGACTACGAGCGCGTGCTGCCCAAGGGCGGCGACAAGCTGGTGGTCGGCGATCGCCAGGCCCTGCGCGAAGCGTTCAGCCGTACCGCCATTCTGTCCAACGAGAAGTACCGCGGTATCCGCCTGCAACTGGCTGCCGGCCAGCTGAAAATCCAGGCCAACAACCCGGAGCAGGAAGAAGCGGAAGAAGAGATCAGCGTCGATTACGAAGGCAGCTCGCTGGAAATCGGTTTCAACGTCAGCTACCTGCTGGACGTGCTGGGTGTGATGACCACTGAACAGGTTCGCCTGATTCTGTCGGACTCCAACAGCAGCGCCCTGTTGCAGGAAGCCGGCAATGACGACTCTTCCTACGTTGTCATGCCGATGCGTCTGTAATTCGTAGCAGGCCCAATGTCCCTTCTACGCCTTTCGGTCACCGCGGTGCGCAACCTGCACCCGGTGACCCTCTCCCCCTCCCCCCGCATCAACATCCTTTACGGCGACAACGGCAGCGGCAAGACCAGCGTGCTCGAGGCCGTGCACCTGCTCGGGCTGGCGCGCTCGTTCCGCAGCACCCGACTCAACCCGGTGATCCAGTACGAACAGCCCACCTGCACGGTGTTTGGTCAGGTCGAACTGGCTGAGGGTGGCACCAGCAACCTGGGTGTTTCCCGGGAGCGGCAAGGGGATTTCACCATTCGCATCGACGGGCAAAACGCCCGCAGCGCGGCTCAGCTGGCCGAGATGCTGCCGCTGCAACTGATCAACCCGGACAGTTTTCGCCTGTTGGAAGGTGCGCCGAAGGTTCGCCGGCAGTTCCTCGACTGGGGTGTGTTCCACGTGGAACCTCGCTTCATGGCCACCTGGCAAAGGCTGCAGAAGGCCCTGCGGCAGCGGAACTCATGGCTGCGGCATGGTACACTTGACGCCGTTTCGCAAGCCGCCTGGGATCGGGAGTTGTGTCTCGCCAGTGCGGAAATAGATGAATACCGTCGCAATTACATCAAGGCCTTGAAGCCCGTCTTCGAGCGAACCCTGAGCGAGCTGGTCGAACTGGACGGGCTGACCCTGAGCTACTACCGCGGCTGGGACAAGGACCGGGAACTCAACGAAGTCCTCGCAACCTCCCTTCTTCGCGATCAGCAAATGGGCCACACCCAGGCCGGGCCACAGCGTGCCGATTTGCGCCTGCGACTGGGCGCCAACAACGCCGCTGACATTCTCTCGCGAGGCCAGCAGAAGCTGGTGGTGTGTGCGCTGCGGATTGCCCAAGGGCACCTGGTAAGCCAGGTCCGTCGCGGCCAGTGTATTTATCTGGTGGATGACTTGCCGTCCGAGTTGGACGAACAGCACCGCCGCGCCCTGTGCCGCTTGCTTGAAGAATTGAACTGCCAGGTGTTTATCACCTGTGTAGACCACGAATTTCTGAGGGAAGGCTGGCAAACGGAAACGCCAGTCGCTTTGTTCCACGTGGAACAGGGCCGTATCACCCAGACCCACGACCATCGGGAGTGAAGGCATGAGCGAAAATCAAACGTACGACTCCTCCAGCATCAAGGTGCTGAAAGGGCTTGATGCCGTACGCAAACGTCCCGGCATGTACATTGGCGACACCGATGACGGCAGCGGCCTGCACCACATGGTCTTCGAAGTGGTCGACAACTCGATCGACGAAGCCCTGGCCGGGCATTGCGATGACATCACCGTCATCATCCACCCGGACGAGTCCATCAGTGTCCGCGACAACGGCCGGGGGATCCCGGTCGATGTGCACAAAGAGGAAGGCGTATCCGCAGCCGAGGTCATCATGACCGTGCTGCACGCCGGCGGTAAGTTCGACGACAACTCCTACAAGGTTTCCGGCGGTCTGCACGGTGTAGGTGTTTCGGTGGTGAACGCCCTGTCCGAACAGCTGGTGCTGACCGTGCGCCGCAGCGGCAAGATCTGGGAACAGACCTACGTCCACGGTGTTCCACAGGCCCCGATGGCTGTGGTCGGCGAAAGCGAAACCACCGGTACCCACATCCACTTCAAGCCTTCGGCTGAAACCTTCAAGAACATTCACTTCAGCTGGGACATCCTCGCCAAGCGTATCCGCGAGCTGTCGTTCCTGAACTCCGGTGTCGGCATCCTGTTGAAGGACGAGCGCAGCGGCAAGGAAGAGTTCTTCAAGTACGAAGGTGGCCTGCGCGCATTCGTTGAATACCTGAACACCAACAAGACCCCGGTCAACTCCCAGGTGTTCCACTTCAACGTCCAGCGTGACGACGGCGTGGGTGTCGAAGTTGCCCTGCAGTGGAACGACAGCTTCAACGAGAACCTGCTGTGCTTCACCAACAACATTCCCCAGCGCGACGGTGGTACTCACCTGGTCGGCTTCCGCTCCTCGCTCACCCGTAGCCTGAACAGCTACATCGAGCAGGAAGGCCTGGCGAAGAAGAACAAGGTTGCCACCACTGGTGACGACGCCCGTGAAGGCCTGACCGCGATCATCTCGGTCAAGGTACCGGACCCTAAGTTCAGCTCGCAGACCAAAGACAAGCTGGTTTCCTCGGAGGTGAAGACCGCCGTGGAACAGGAGATGAACAAGTACTTCTCCGACTTCCTGTTGGAAAACCCCAACGAAGCCAAGGCCGTGGTCGGCAAGATGATCGACGCTGCCCGTGCCCGTGAAGCGGCGCGCAAGGCCCGTGAGATGACCCGCCGCAAAGGCGCGCTGGACATCGCCGGCCTGCCGGGCAAACTGGCCGACTGCCAGGAGAAGGACCCTGCCCTCTCCGAACTGTACCTGGTGGAGGGTGACTCCGCAGGTGGTTCGGCCAAGCAAGGCCGTAACCGTCGCACCCAGGCAATCCTGCCGCTGAAGGGCAAGATCCTCAACGTCGAGAAGGCACGCTTCGACAAGATGATCTCCTCGCAGGAGGTCGGCACGCTGATCACCGCCCTGGGCTGTGGCATCGGCCGCGAAGAGTACAACATCGACAAGCTGCGCTATCACAACATCATCATCATGACCGATGCTGACGTCGACGGTTCGCACATCCGTACCCTGCTGCTGACCTTCTTCTTCCGTCAGTTGCCGGAGCTGGTCGAGCGTGGCTACATCTATATTGCCCAGCCGCCGCTGTACAAGGTGAAAAAGGGCAAGCAGGAGCAGTACATCAAGGACGACGAGGCCATGGAAGAATACATGACCCAGTCGGCCCTCGAAGATGCCAGCCTGCACCTGGACGAGTCGGCGCCAGCCGTTTCGGGCGTACAGCTCGAAGCCCTGGTGAACGAGTTCCGCGCGGTGATGAAGACCCTCAAGCGCCTGTCGCGCCTTTACCCGGAAGAGCTGACCGAGCACTTCATCTACCTGCCGGAAGTCACTCAGGAGCAACTGGCTGACAAGGGCAAGATGGATACCTGGCTGGCCGCCTTCCAGGCACGCCTGGGTAACAGCCAGCGCTCCGGCCTGACCTACAAGGCAGACCTGCGCGAAGACAAGGAACGTAATATCTGGCTGCCAGTGGTAGAAACCACCTCCCACGGCCTGGCCAGCTACGTCACCTTCAACCGCGAGTTCTTCGGCAGCAACGATTACCGTTCGGTGGTCGCCCTGGGCGCCAAGCTCGGTACCCTGCTGGGCGAAGGTGCCTACGTGCAGCGTGGCGAACGCCGCAAGGCCGTTACCGAGTTCAAGGAAGGCCTGGACTGGCTGATGAACGAAAGCACCAAGCGCCACACCATCCAGCGATACAAAGGGCTGGGTGAGATGAACCCGGACCAGCTGTGGGAAACCACCATGGACCCGACCGTGCGCCGCATGCTCAAGGTGACCATCGAAGATGCCATCGCCGCCGACCAACTGTTCAACACCCTGATGGGTGATGCCGTTGAACCGCGTCGTGACTTCATCGAAAGCAACGCCCTGTCGGTGGCTAACCTGGACTTCTGATCTTGCTCTGCTGTTCTAGCGCTGAATAAGCCAACCTTCGGGTTGGCTTTTTTTATGCCTGAAACACAATGTTCCACGTGGAACAGCTTGCTTCAGACCGCTCTGCCCAGACCTGATCCGTTTCCCCCTGATAACTACCTGCGCCGGCAGATAGTTTATGTGGGCAAGCCTGCGCCACTTAAGGCCGGCTATAGATATCTGGTATGGAGGAGTCTGACAATGGACAAAACATGTGTTTACCCACTGACCGACAACGAGCGCAACCAATTGGGCGCAGCGCTTGGCAAGGTCAACTATGATCCGCAGGGCGGACAGAACTACATCACCGATCTTCGAATCATCGCAGACACCCACCTGCCGCGCAGAGTCATCGATGTGCTGGCCAATCAGCGCACCTCTCTGAACCCGAAGCCCTACCTTATATTCGAGAATCTGCCTACTGACGAGGCGGTCTTCACCACCCCTGAGGCCCATACATTCGCGCCAGCAGCCAAGAGCGGCACTCTGAGTGAGAGCCTGATCATGACCTTTGCTGGAATGATAGGTGAGCCTTATTCGATCCAGTTTGAGGGGGCGGATGTCGTCAATAACCTTATCCCCAAGGCTTCGGAAAAGCGCGAGTACACCGGATTAGGTTCGGAGGTTGAGCTCGGCTTTCATATCGAGAACGCTGCCCTCAAGCACGTGGAAAACGCTAGTTTTTCCCCGCTTGGGTTACTGCTGACTGGCGTGCGTCATGATCCGAATGGGCCCCTGACGCGCCTGGCCGATGCTCGCCAGGCAATCGGTTTGCTCGAGGAGCATGACGTCGACTGCCTGAGTCAGCCCTTGTATCGAATCAAGGTCCCCCATCGTTGGCGAGACCAAGGCGCTTACATTACCGAGCCGATTGCGGTGCTTAGCGGCGTTCTGGACTTCCCGGAAGTCAGCGCCGTATTTTACCCGGATATGGTGGAGGCATTGAGCAAGCCGGCAGCCGATGCACTGGCGCGGTTCCATGATGCACTCATCCAGGTTTCGATAGGGTTGGATATCAAGCCAGGGCAATTGGTGTACATCGATAATCGTTTCACGCTGCATGCGCGGGACAGCTTCGCCCCCTCTCTGGACGCCATGTCCAATCCGTTGAGATGGGTTCAGCGTGTCTTCGTGGCCAGCAATCTCTGGAGCCATCGACGGCTGGAGAGGATAAAGGCTCGAGTCTTCCTGCCTCGAGACCCTGCACTATGATCAACACTTTTCTCGCGGTAGTGCCCATCTTTCTGCTTATCATGGTTGGCCACGCTCTCAAACGCTGGGTGCTGAGCGATGACGGTTGGTGGAAGCATGTGGACAAGCTGGTCTACTATCTGTTCTTCCCCGCTTTGCTGTTATTGGACATCAGCAGGGCAGATTTTTCCGGGAGTGGAACCTCGACTGCCATTGCTGCGACCATGGGGGCTACGCTGCTGGTGGGCGCTTTGATTTTCCTGGGACAGGCCTTGGTCAAAGTCAAGAGCGACCTGTTCACCTCGATCTTCCAGGGAGGCATTCGCTACAACTCCTACGTATTCATCGCTTTGGCCCACTCACTGTATGGGGTGGATGGCGTCGCGCTCTCCGGAGTGTTCGTTGCCTACCTGATCGTACTGACCAACATCATGAGTGTGCTGGTGATGAATCACTTCGGTGAAGGTGGCAGAAAGTCCTTGTGTGGCATGGTGAGCGCCCTGCTGAAGAATCCGTTGATCATCGCCGCAGTAATCGGGCTGGCAATGAACGGTGTCGGGACAGGTTTCGGCGCAGCGTTCGAGCAGTGCATGACCTATCTCGCTGGGGCGGCGACGCCACTGAGCCTGATGTCTGTGGGGGCAGGACTGGTGTTCAATCAGCAGGCAAACCGTGCGCTGGCAACGCTTTATGTGGTCGGTCTGAAGTTGCTGCTGATGCCGATCATCACGATGGGGCTGCTGCTGCTATTGGGCGCTTCGGGTATGGCTGCCAGTGTGGCGCTACTTTATGCCTGTGTGCCTTGCGCCGGTAATGCCTACATTTTGGCAAGGCAGATGGGCGGGGATGCATCGGCCATGGCATCCATGATCACCTGGACAACGCTGGTTTCCACATTGAGCATCACCTTGATCTTGAGTTCGGTAACGCTCTAGGTCAGCTTCCATGACCAAGCGCCTTCAGCCTTCGGTACAAGGTACGCTCGCTCAAGCCCAGTTTTCGAGCCAACTCGCTTCGTGAACCCTGGAACCGCTCCAGCGTCCACGCGATGCTATCCAGACTACCGGGAGTATTGCGTGGACTTTGGCTAGCGCCCTGAACCTCAATTGGCAGGTGCTCAGGACGAATCTGGCCGTCATCCGTGAACAGGCGTGCTCGTTCCAGAACGTTACGCAGCTCGCGAATGTTCCCCGGGAAGTGGTAGCGCTGAAGCAATTTCATGGTCTGTTCGCTGACTTGCGGTGCATAGGATCCAGCAATGCGTTGAAGCAATGACTCGACCAGCAGTGGCAGATCCGAAGCCCGTTCACGCAAGGCTGGCAAGCAGATCGGAAAGCCGCTAATGCGGTAGTACAAGTCTTCGCGGAAGGTGCCGGCACTGGCCATGGCCTTCAACGGTTTGTGGGTCGCCGAGACCAGGCGAAAGTCCGAGTGCACGGTGCGCGTGCTGCCCACCGGGCGAAAGCTGCCCGACTCGATCAGGCGTAGCAGCTTCACCTGCATCGCCAGTGGCACCTCGCCGATTTCGTCGAGGAACAGCGTGCCGCCATGGGCCGCTTCGGCCAGGCCGATCTTGCGTTGGCTGGCGCCGGTGAAGGCGCCCTTCTCGTAGCCGAACAGCTCGCTTTCGAACAGCGACTCGGTCAACCCGGTACAGTCCACCACCACCAGCGGGCCGTTGGCCCGAGGGCTACCCAGGTGCAGGGCGCGGGCGAACAGTTCCTTGCCGGTACCCGACTCGCCCTGCAGCAACACCGGAATCTGCGCCGGTGCTGCACGCTGCAGGCTGGCAACCGCCTGCTTGAACGCCGGTGCCCGGCCCACCAGGCCGTTCTGTTGTGGCTGCGCCGAAGCCAGGGTGACGCTGGCCAGGCGTTCGACGAAGGCCACCACCCTGCCCTGTTCGTCGAGGATCGGGCGCAGCTCCACATCCACATGCTCCGGGCCGCGTGGGGTGTGGTGAATGTGCAGCACGCGCTCGGGCACCTTGCTGGCCAGCGACTTGCGCAGCGGGCAGTGCTCGCCCGCCTGGTCGCAAGGCACGGCATAGTGGTGCGAGACGCGGTGGCATTTTTCGCCCAGCGGCGCCTGCTCGCCGGTTGCGAACTGGCGGCGGTAAGCGGCGTTGGCGGCAAGGATGTTGTAGTCGGTGTCCAGCACGATGCTCGGCAGGGCATCGTGTTCAAGGTAGGACACCAGCGCGAGGATCGCGGGGTGGGCAGCGGTGAGCATGGCAGTACCAGGTGGGTGACCGGGCGAGGGTAGCAAGGACTGCCAAACACTGCCATTGGCTGACAGTCGACTGCCAGAATGTGTCACTTATGCTGACACAAATACAGGCACAGGCCTTGAGAGCCTTGGGGCCGCCTTGCGCCCCTTCGCGGGCAAGCCCGCTCCCACAGGACCGCGCAAAGCCTTGGTTAGCGCAGGCCCTGTGGGAGCGGGCTTGCCCGCGAAGGGCTGCAAAGCAGCCCCAAAAAAGGCGATGAAATATCCAGCGCCAGGCACTGGCGTATCCGTTGCCATGCACGATTGCTCGTCTGAAACGCTGGCATGCATCTTGATAAAGCTCTGATCACTGCCTAAGCCTGAACAAGGCCCGGTGGATAACTGGAGAGTGCAATGATCATCGGCAACAACCTTCATGTCGAAGCCCTGTTCGACCAGGCGACCTCGACCCTCAGCTACCTGGTGATGGATGGCCAGACGCGCCAGTGTGCGCTGATCGACAGCGTGCTGGACTACGACCCCAAGTCGGGGCGCACCTGCACGGCTTCGGCCGATCGGCTGATCGCCCTGGTCGAGCAGCTCGGTGCCAAGGTGCAGTGGATTCTGGAAACCCACGTGCATGCCGATCACCTGTCGGCGGCGGCTTATCTGAAGGGCAAGCTGGGCGGCCATATCGGCATCGGCGCTCAGATCACCCAGGTGCAGAAGACCTTCGCCAGCCTGTTCAATGAAGCGCCAGGCTTTGCCCGGGATGGCAGCCAGTTCGACGTATTGTTCGAAGACGAGGAAGGTTTTCGTATCGGCAACCTGCACGCCCGCGCCTTGCACACCCCTGGCCACACGCCGGCGTGCATGAGCTACCTGGTGGAGGACGCAGGCGAGAAGGCCGTGTTCGTTGGCGACACGTTGTTTTCGCCAGACTACGGCACCGCCCGCTGCGACTTCCCCGGCGCCAGCGCCCGCACCCTGTACCGTTCGATCCGTCGCTTGCTGGCCTTCCCCGACCCTACCTGCCTGTTCCTGTGCCACGACTACCTGCCCGGCGGGCGTGAGCTGCAGTACCACACCACCGTGGCCGAGCAGCGCGCCAGCAACGTGCACATTCACCAGGGTGTCAGCGAAGACAGCTTCGTGGCCATGCGCGAGGCCCGCGATGCGACTCTCGACATGCCGTTGCTGATCCTGCCATCGGTGCAGGTCAACATGCGCAGCGGGCAGTTCCCGGAGCCAGAAGAGAACGGCGTCAGCTACCTGAAGATTCCATTGAACAAGCTGTAGAGCGTTATTACCTGGGAAAGAACCGGTACTGAATGGCCTGTAGGGGCAACTGTCTTGTGCTGCCTGAACCGGCCTCATCGCCGGCAAGCCGGCTCCTACAGGTACGGCACCGGCCTGAACTTTATGCATACCCTGTGGGAGCGGCTTTAGCCGCGAAGCAGGCGACGCGCTGGATGGCACCGGCTTTGCCGGTGTTCGCGGCTGAAGCCGCTCCTACAGGTTCATGCCAGCAGCCCCCCATAACCAGATCCACCAAGGAACACCGCCATGCCTGCCCCGCTGTCCCCCACTTCACCCACCACCGACCACCACAAGGTCTTGATCGTCGGTGCCGGCGCCGCCGGTATCGCCACTGCCGCGAGCCTGCGGGCGCGTGACCCGTCGCTGGATATCGCCCTCATCGACCCCGCCGAGGTGCACTACTACCAGCCCGGCTGGACCCTGGTCGGCGCTGGAGTATTCAACGCGCCAAGCACCGCCCGTGCCATGGCTGCCACCCTCCCCCGTGGCGTGCACTGGATCAAGGCCCGGGTCGAAAGCTTCGACCCGCAAGCACAAAAGGTCGTGCTCGAAGGCGGCCGGGCCGTGGGTTACGAGCAACTGGTGGTATGCCCCGGCTTGAAGCTGGACTGGGATGCCATCGAAGGCCTGGGCGAAACCCTCGGGCGCAACGGCGTCACCTCCAACTACCGCTACGACCTGGCGCCCTACACCTGGCAACTGGTGCAGAACCTGAAAAAGGGCCGTGCCCTGTTCAGCCAACCGCCAATGCCGATCAAATGCGCCGGCGCACCGCAGAAAGCCCTGTACCTGTCGTGCGACCACTGGCTGCGCAGCGGCCTGCTGGGCGATGTACAGGCCAGCTTCTTCAATGCAGGTAACGTGCTGTTCGGCGTGCCGGACTACGTGCCGGCGCTGATGAGCTACATCGACAAGTACGCCATCGACCTCAATTATCAGCACCGCCTTGCTGCGGTGGACGGCCCGAACCAACGCGCCACCTTTGTTCGTACCCTGCCCGATGGCAGCAGCGAAACCCGCGTCGAAGCCTTCGACATGCTGCATGTGGTGCCGCCACAAGTGGCGCCGGATTTCATCCGCCAAAGCCCGCTGGCCGATGCCGCCGGCTGGGTCGATGTCGACCCGCATACCCTGCGCCACCGCAGCTTCGGCAATATCCACGCCCTGGGCGATGTGGCCAGCACCAGTAACGCCAAGACCGCCGCTGCGGCGCGCAAGCAGGCGCCGGTAGTGGCCAACAATGTGCTGCAGGCCCTTGGCCGGCTGAATACCCTGGCGCATTACGATGGTTACGGTTCCTGCCCGCTGACGGTGGAACGCGGCAAGATCGTGCTGGCCGAGTTCACCTATGGCGGCAAGCTGGCGCCGAGCTTCCCGCGCTGGCTGCTCGATGGCCGCAAGCCGACCCGCCTGGCCTGGCTGCTCAAGGCCCAGGTGCTGCCGCCGTTGTACTGGCAGGCCATGCTCAAGGGACGTGAGTGGCTGGCGCGGCCACAGCCGATGGTCGAGGCCAAGCCGTGATCGAGCAGCAACTGCTGGGTGCCGGGCTGGGCGCGATGATTGGTGCGGTGCTGGCGCTGACCGGTGCCGGCGGCGGAATTCTTGCGGTGCCGCTGCTGGTATTCGGGCTGGGCCTGAGCATGGTCGAGGCGGCCCCGGTCGGCCTGCTGGCCGTGGGCATGGCGGCGATGGTGGGGGCCGTACTTGGTTTGCGTGAAGGGCTGGTACGTTACCGCGCCGCGCTGTTCATCGCGCTGATCGGCATCGCTGCCGCGCCCTTCGGCCTGATGCTGGCGCACCGTTTACCCAATACGCCGTTGGCGCTGGTGTTCGCCGGGGTGCTGGTGTACGCCTGCCTGCGCATCTGGCGCAAGGCGGCCAGGCAGTTGCGCGGTGAGGCCAATGATGCCCATCGCTTCATCGAACCCTGCGTGCTCAACCCGTTGCAGGGCCGCTTGCGCTGGACCCTGCCCTGCGCCCGGGCACTGGCGTTCACCGGGCTGATGTCCGGGCTGTTGTCGGGCCTGTTGGGGGTGGGCGGTGGTTTCGTGATCATTCCGGCGTTGAACCGCTACACCAACCTGCGCATGAAGAGCATCGTCTCCACGTCGCTGGCGGTGATCGCCCTGGTGTCCACCGGCAGCGTGGTCAGCGCCAGCCTGGCCGGGGTGATGCACTGGCAGGTCGGCGCACCCTTTGCGCTCGGCGCGGTCATCGGCTTGCTGCTGGCCCGCCCGCTGGCCAGCCGGATCGCCGGCCCGCGCCTGCAGCAGTTGTTCGCCGTGGCGGGCTGGGCGGCGGCGCTGCTGCTGGCTGGCAAGGCGCTACTCGGCTAGCAGTTCGTCCTGCTCGGCGGCGCACAGCGCCAGCAGGTAGTCCCACACTACCCGCAGGCGCACCGACTTGTGCAGCTCGCGCCGGGTGCAGATCCAGTAACTGCGCTGGATGGTCTCGCTTGGCAGCACCCGCACCAGCCTGGGGTCGTGGCGCGCCATGTAGTTGGGCAGCACGGCGATGCCCAGCCCGGCCTGGGCGGCATGCTGCTGGGCGATCACGCTGGTGCTGCGAAACACCACGTTGGGCGCCCGGCAGAAACTGTTGAGAAACAGCAGCTCCTGGCTGAACAGCAGGTCGTCGACGTAGCCGATCCAGCTGTGCCGGGCCAGGTCTTCGCGGGTGTTCAGCGGTGGGGCGCGGTCCAGGTAATCCTGGCTTGCATACAGCGCCAGGCGGTAGTCGGTGAGCTTGCGGGTGATCAACAGGTCGGCGCTGGGGCGTTCCAGGTGGATGCTGATTTCGGCTTCGCGGTTGAGAATGCTGACGAAGCGCGGCACCGCCACCAGCTCCACTTCAAGCCCCGGGTAACGCTGAAACAGTGCCTTCATGCGCGGGGTGAAGAACATGATGCCGATGCCTTCGGTCACCCCCAGGCGGATCTTGCCCAGCGGGGTAATGGCCTGGGTGATTTCTTCCTGCGCCAGCAGGGCGACGTTCTCCATGGCTTCTGCGTGCTTGAGCAGGGCCTGGCCTGAAGGGGTCAGTTCGTAGCCTTGGGCATGCTGGACGAACAGCGCGGTGCCCAGGCTCTGCTCGATGTTTTCGATATGCCGGGCCACGGTGCTGTGGGTGGTGTTGAGGCGCTTGGCGGCGCTGAGCAGGCGGCCGCTGCGCTGCAACTCGAGGAAAAACCGCAGATCGTTCCAGTCGAACATGCTGATCCTTGTGGCTGTTCGTTCGGGCCCTATCGCCGGCAAGCCGGCTCCTACAGGTACGTCGCTGTTCCTGAAGGCAGTGCGGTCCCTGTGGGAGCGGGCTTGCCCGCGAAGAGGCCGGTACAGGTTCACCACTGTGCTAAAACGCACAACGGCTGCGCGAAATCTCGTGTTTCCTCCGCGAAATTAATCAATAAGATGGATCGGGACAAGAATAATAATCAGGCGCGAGGTTGCACATGCCATCAGCCGATTCTGTCTACGACTACGTGGTCGTGGGTGCCGGGCCAGCCGGTTGCCTGCTGGCCAACCGTTTGTCCGCCGACCCCTCCTGCCGCGTGCTGCTGCTCGAAGCGGGCGGGCGCGACAACTATCCCTGGATTCACATCCCCGTCGGTTACCTCTACTGCATCGGCAACCCCCGTACCGACTGGTGCTTCAAGACCGAGCCTCAAGCCGGCCTGAACGGCCGCGCCCTGGGCTACCCGCGGGGCAAGGTGCTCGGGGGCTGCTCCTCGATCAACGGCATGATCTACATGCGCGGCCAGGCCGCCGACTACGACCGCTGGGCCGAACAGGGCAACGACGGCTGGGCGTGGAAGGACGTACTGCCGCTGTTCAAGGCCAGCGAGAACCACTTCGCCGGCGCCAGCGACAGCCACGGCGCCGACGGCGAGTGGCGGGTCGAGCGCCAGCGCTACAGCTGGCCGATCCTCGATGCCTTCCGTGATGCCGCCGAGCAGAGCGGCATCGGCAAGGTCGATGACTTCAATACCGGCGACAACGCAGGCTGTGGATACTTTCAGGTCAACCAGCGCAGCGGTGTACGCTGGAACTCGGCCAAAGCCTTCCTCAAACCGATCCTCCAGCGCCCCAACCTGACCATCCTCACCGGTGTGCAGGTGGACCAGGTATTGCTGAACAACACCCGCGCCCGGGCGGTGAAGGCCTTGTGGCAAGGTGCCTGGCACGAGTTCGGCGCGCGCCGCGAGATCATCCTCTGCGCAGGTTCCGTCGGCTCGCCCGGCATCCTGCAGCGCTCCGGCATTGGCCCGCGCAAGCTGCTCGAAGGCATGGGCATTGCCGTGCGCCACGACATGCCGGGGGTCGGCGGCAACCTGCAGGACCACCTGCAACTGCGCCTGATCTACCAGATCCAGAACACCCGCACCCTCAACCAGATGGCCAACAGCCTGTGGGGCAAGCTGGGCATGGGCCTGCGCTATGCCTTCGACCGCAGCGGCCCGCTGGCCATGGCGCCAAGCCAGCTGGGTGCGTTCGTGCGTTCTAGCCCCGAGCAGGCCAGCGCCAACCTGCAGTACCACGTGCAGCCGCTGTCGCTGGAGCGCTTTGGTGAGCCGCTGCACCGCTTCCCGGCGTTCACCGCCTCGGTGTGCAACCTGCGCCCGGCCAGCCGCGGGCGTATCGACATCCGCTCGGCAGATATGAACGCCGCGCCGCTGATCGACCCCAACTACCTCAGCGACCCCGCCGACCTGCGCGTGGCCGCCGACGCCATCCGCATCACCCGGCGCATCGTCCAGGCCCCGGCGCTGGCTGCGTTCGAGCCGCGCGAATACCTGCCAGGCCCTGCCCTGCAGAGCGAAGAAGACCTGCACCAGGCTGCCGGGCAAATCGGCACCACCATCTTCCACCCGGTGGGCACCTGCCGCATGGGCAGTGGCGCGCTGGACGTTGTGGATAACCAGCTGCGCGTGCACGGCATCCCCGGGCTGCGCGTGGCCGATGCTTCGATCATGCCGCAGATCGTCTCCGGCAATACCTGTTCACCGACATTGATGATCGCCGAAAAGGCGGCGCAGTTGATTCTCAAGGGGGCACAAACCCAGACCAACCTCAGCGACACCAGCGCGATACCGACGCCCTGACCCAGGGTGCGTGCAACACCGGTGGCCCGCGGTCAGAGCCGCCGACAGTGGAACAACAAGAATAATCACTGTGGCCCACGGGCCGAGGACAGCAACGATGTCGGATTACATTCAAGAGCAAGGCGCAGCTGCCACCAGCGGCAGCCGCCGTGAGGAACGCAAGATCATTTTCGCGTCATCCCTCGGGACAGTGTTCGAGTGGTATGACTTTTTTCTCTATGGCGCCCTGGCTGCGGTCATCAGCAAGCAGTTCTTCGCCGGGGTCAACGACACCACCGCCTTCATCTTCGCCCTGATGGCCTTTGCCGCCGGTTTTCTGGTGCGCCCGTTCGGCGCCCTGGTGTTCGGCCGGCTGGGTGACATGATCGGGCGCAAGTACACCTTCCTGGTGACCATCGTGCTGATGGGTCTGTCGACCTTCGCCGTCGGCCTGCTGCCCACCTACGCCAGCATCGGCATTGCCGCGCCGATCATCCTGGTGGTGCTGCGCATGCTCCAGGGCCTGGCCCTGGGCGGCGAGTACGGCGGCGCTGCCACCTACGTGGCCGAGCATGCACCCCACGGCAAGCGCGGCTTTCATACCGGCTTCATCCAGTCCACCGCCACCCTGGGCTTGCTGCTGTCGCTGATCGTGGTGCTGGCCAGCCGTTACATCAGCGGCGACCAGTTCGAAACCTGGGGCTGGCGCCTGCCGTTCCTGCTGTCGATTTTCCTGCTGGCGATTTCCACCTGGATTCGCATGAGCATGCATGAGTCGCCGGCCTTCGTGAAAATGAAGGCCCAGGGCAAGGTCAGCAAGTCGCCGATCCGTGAGTCGTTCACCTCGTGGCCGAACCTCAAGGTGGTGCTCACCGCGCTGTTCAGCATCAACGCAGGCCAGGCGGTGACCTTCTACACCGCGCAGTTCTACGTGCTGTTCTTCATGACCCAGATGCTCAAGATGGACCCGGCCCAAGCCAACACCCTGCTGATCATCAGCGTGGTGATCGGCGCGCCGTTCTTCGTGTTCTTTGGCTGGCTGTCGGACCGTGTCGGGCGCAAGCCGATCCTGATGCTTGGCCTGCTGCTGGCCACCGTGTGCTACTTCCCGATGTTCAAGGCCTTAAGCCACTACGCCAACCCGCAGATCGACGCTGCCAGCCGCCAGGCGCCGATCGTGGTCAACGCCAACCCGCAGGGCTGCACCTTCCAGTTCGACCCGGTGGGCAAGGCGCGCTTCGACAGCCCGTGCGACAAGGTCAAGACCTTCCTGGTCAAGCAGGGCCTGCCGTACAGCTCGGTGAGCGTGGCCGGCAGCGATGTCTCGGTGAGCATCGGCGACAAGACCATCAACGGTTTTGACGAAGCCGCCATGCGCAGCGCCATCGAGGCGGCCGGCTACCCGGCCAAGGCAGACCCGGCCAACGTCAACGAGTTCATGGTGGTGGTGCTGATCGTCGCGATGATCCTGATCGCCACCATGACCTACGGGCCATTGGCGGCGGTAATGGTCGAGCTGTTCCCCACGCGCATCCGCTACACCTCGATGTCCCTGCCCTACCACATCGGCAACGGCTGGTTCGGCGGCTTCCTGCCGACGGTATCGTTCGCGCTGGTGGTGTACACCGGGGATATCTTCTACGGGCTGTGGTACCCGGTGCTGATTACCGGGGTGAGCCTGGTGGTGGGGATCTTCTGCCTGAAAGAAACCAAGGATGTGGATATCGACAAGGTCTAATGGCCTCATCCCTGTAGGAGCCGGCTTGCCGGCGATAGGGCCCGAAAAACTGGCACAAAAAAACCGGCGTAAAAGCCGGTTTTTTTATCGCGCGAAAAAACTTATGCACGATTTTCAGAAAAACGTCATACACAGAAATAAACAGCCAATTCAATCACTTAGCTATGATTTGAGACGTTTAATCCAAAAATTGTCAACAAGTTATCCACAGATGCTCAGGCGCTCTGCTGCTCGGGCTTTTGCGCCACCGGCGGCAGCGAACCCATGGCCCGCTGGGTGGCCTCGTTCCACGCCTGAGCGCGGTCGTTGAGCTCGGCAATGGCGCGCGGCCCGCTGCCTTCTGCATACATTGGTTCGCCGATCACGATCTCGATGGTGCCAGGGCGCTTGCCCCAACCTTCACGGGGCCAGAACTTGCCGGCGTTGTGGGCAATCGGCAGCACCGGCAGGCCGGCGTTCACTGCCAAGGCGGTACCGCCGCGGGAGAACTTGCCGATCTGGCCGTGGGGTACGCGGGTACCTTCGGGGAAGATCAACACCCAGGTGCCCTGCTTGAGCAGCTCGTCGCCTTGGCTGGCAACCTGGCGCAGTGCTTCTTTCGGGTTTTTCCGGTCGATGGCGATCGGCCGCAGCATGGCCATGGCCCAGCCGAAGAACGGCATGTACAGCAGTTCGCGCTTGAGCACCTGGCTCAGCGGCGAGAAGTACGCCGACAGGAAGAAGGTCTCCCAGGTGCTCTGGTGGTTCGACAGGATCACGCAGGGCACTTGCGGCACGTTCTCGGCGCCGGTGACCTTGTAGTTGATGCCAAGGATGGTGCGCGCCAGGAACAGCGCACAGCGGCACCAGTACACGTTGATGAACCGGTAGCGCTTGGCGAACGGCAAGAACGGCGCGATGAAGAAGCTCAGCGAGCACCAGAGTACCGAGCTGGTACCCAACAGCAGGTAAAAAAGAAAGATTCTGATCGCCTGCAGGATCGACATAGTGGCAAGTACCGTTGCGGGGCAAAGCCCGCCCAATGAAAAGTGCGCCGCCTGGGCGCACTCTTTTAAATAAGTTCTCTGGCGATAGCCGCCAGATCGTCGAAAATCAGTGTAGATTCCGGGACACCTTTTTCCAGGGTCCTCTGGCCCTTGCCGGTTTTAACCAACACGGGTTGTGCATCGACGGCCAGCGCCGCCTCCAGGTCACCTTTGCTGTCACCGACAAACCACACGCCGGTCAGCGGCACCTGGTAGTGCTCGGCGATTGTCCGCAGCATGCCGGGCTTGGGTTTGCGGCAATCGCAACCCTCGTCCGGGCCGTGCGGGCAATGCACGATCAAGCCGACTTCACCGCCCTGCCCGGCCACCAGCGCGCGCAAACGCGCATGCATGGCCTCGAGGGTTTGCAGCGGGTAGTAGCCGCGGGCAATACCGGACTGGTTGGTGGCCACGGCCACCGTCCAGCCGGCCTTGCTCAACTGCGCGATGGCCTCGATCGAGCCGGGAATGGGCAGCCATTCTTCCAGCGACTTGATGTAGGCGTCGGAGTCGAAGTTGATCACCCCGTCCCGGTCGAGAATCAGCAGTTTCAAGGCTTACCCCAGCAGCGAAATGTCGGCCACGCCCAGGAACAGGCCGCGCAGGCGGCTGAGCAGGGCATAACGGTTGGCACGCACCTTGGCGTCCTCGGCGTTGACCAGCACCGCCTCGAAGAAGGCGTCGACCGGGTCGCGCAGGGCCGCCAGGCGGGCCAGAGCTTCGTTGTACTGGCGCGCAGCGGCCATCGGTTGCACGGCCTGGTCGGCCTGCTGGATGGCCGAGTACAGCGAGAACTCGTTGGCGTTGTCGAAGTACTTCGGCTCGACCTGCTCGGAAATCGCGCCCTCGGCCTTGCTCAGCAGGTTCGACACGCGCTTGTTGGCCGCAGCCAGTGCCTCGGCTTCGGGCAGCTTGCGGAACGCCTGCACTGCCTGCACGCGCTGGTCGAAGTCCAGGGCGGAGCCCGGCTTCAGGGCACGCACCGACAGGTAGGTGGCAACGTCGATGCCTTCGTCTTCGTAGCGCGCACGCAGGCGGTCGAAGATGAATTCCAGCACCTGCTCGGCCAGGCCTGCGGCCTTGACCTTGGCGCCGAACTGCTTGACCGCGAAATCGACGGCGGCGGTCAGGTCCAGGTCCAGCTGCTTCTCGATCAGGATGCGCAGCACGCCCAGCGCGGCGCGGCGCAGGGCGTACGGGTCCTTGCTGCCGGTGGGCAGCATGCCGATGCCGAAGATGCCGACCAGGGTGTCGAGCTTGTCGGCGATGGCCACGGCAGCACCGGTCAGGGTGTGCGGCAGCTCGGCGCCGGCACCGCGCGGCATGTACTGCTCGTTCAGGGCCAAGGCGACGTCTTCCGGCTCGCCGTCGTTGAGGGCGTAGTAGTAGCCGGCAATGCCCTGCATTTCAGGGAATTCACCGACCATTTCCGAGGCCAGGTCGCACTTGGACAGCAGGCCGGCACGGCCGGCGTTGGCAGCGCTGCCGCCGATGTACGGGGCAATGAAGGCGGCCAGTTTGGAGACGCGCTCGGCCTTGTCGAACACCGTGCCCAGTTGGGCCTGGAACACCACGTTCTTCAGGCGCTCGTTGAAGGTCTCGAGCGGCTGCTTCTTGTCCTGCTTGAAGAAGAACTCGGCGTCGGTCAGGCGCGGGCGCACGACCTTCTCGTTACCCAGCACGATCTGCTTGGGGTCACGGCTCTCGACGTTGGCCACGGTGATGAAGCGCGGCAGCAGCTTGCCTTCGCTGTCCAGCAGGCAGAAGTACTTCTGGTTGTCCTGCATGGTGGTGATCAGGGCTTCTTGCGGCACTTCGAGGAAACGCTCCTCGAACGAGCACACCAGCGGCACTGGCCACTCGACCAGCGCGGTCACTTCGTCCAGCAGCGCCGGCGGCACGATGGCAGTGCCTTCCTGCTGCATGGCGAGTTCTGCGGTGCGCTTGCTGATCAGCTCGCGGCGCTCGGCGAAGTCGGCCAGTACGTAGGCCTTGCGCAGGTCTTCGCAGTAGTTGGCAGGCGCCGTGATAGCGACGTTTTCCGGGTGGTGGAAGCGGTGGCCACGGGACTCGCGGCCGGCTTTTTGCGAGAGGATGGTGCAATCCACCACCTGCTCGCCCAGCAGCATCACCAACCACTGCGTGGGGCGCACGAACTCTTCACGGCTGGCAGCCCAGCGCATGCGCTTGGGGATCGGCAGGTCGTTCAGCGAGTCTTCGACGATGGTCGGCAGCAGGCTGGCGGTGGCCTTGCCCGGGATGTGCTGGGAGAAACGCAGCTTCGGGCCGCTCTGGTCGATATCCGAAAGCTCCACACCGCACTTCTTGGCAAAGCCCAGGGCGGCCTGGGTCGGTTGACCTTCGGCGTTGAAGGCGGCCTGCAGGGGCGGGCCGTCGATGTTGATGCTGCGGTCCGGCTGCTGCACGTCCAGCTGGCGAATCAGCACGGCCAGGCGACGCGGGGCGGCGTACACCTGCTTGCCGGTGTAGTTCAGGCCGGCGGCCTGCAGGCCTTTCTCGATGCCGGCCAGGAAGGCGTCGCCCAGGTTTGCCAGGGCCTTGGGTGGCAGCTCTTCGGTGCCCAGTTCAACCAGGAAATCTTGAGCACTCATTGTGCAGCCTCCAGCTTAGCCAACACTTCATCACGCAGTTCGGGGGTGGCCATCGGGAAGCCCAGGCGGGCACGGGCTTGCAGATAGCTTTGGGCGACGTCACGGGCGAGCGTGCGCACGCGCAGGATATAACGCTGGCGCTCGGTCACCGAGATGGCGCGGCGGGCGTCCAGCAGGTTGAAGGTGTGCGAGGCCTTCAGGACCATTTCGTAGGTCGGCAGCGGCAGCTCCAGCTTGATCAGGCGGTTGGCTTCGCTTTCGTAGAAGTCGAACAGTTCGAACAGCTTCTCGACGTTGGCGTGCTCGAAGTTGTAGGTGGACTGCTCCACTTCGTTCTGGTGGAACACATCACCGTAGGTGACCTTGCCGAACGGGCCGTCGGCCCATACCAGGTCGTACACCGAGTCGACGCCCTGGATGTACATGGCCAGGCGCTCCAGGCCGTAGGTGATTTCACCGGTGACCGGGTAGCACTCGATGCCGCCGACCTGCTGGAAGTAGGTGAACTGGGTCACCTCCATGCCGTTCAGCCAGATTTCCCAGCCCAGGCCCCAGGCGCCGAGGGTCGGCGATTCCCAGTTGTCTTCGACGAAGCGGATGTCGTGAACCAGCGGGTCCAGGCCGATGGCTTTCAGCGAGCCGAGGTACAGCTCCTGGAAGTTGGCCGGGTTGGGCTTGAGTACCACCTGGAACTGGTAGTAGTGCTGCAGGCGGTTGGGGTTTTCGCCATAGCGGCCATCACCCGGGCGACGGCTGGGCTGCACGTAGGCGGCGTTCCAGGTTTCCGGGCCGACGGCGCGCAGGAAGGTCGCGGTATGGAAAGTGCCGGCGCCTACTTCCATATCGTAGGGCTGAAGCACCACACAACCTTGAGCTGCCCAGTAGTTCTGCAGGGCGAGGATCAGGTCTTGGAAGGTACGCACGGCTGGCGTAGGCTGGCTCACGAAATTCACCTGTATCTGGGGATGCGGATGTAAAGAGCGGGAGTATAACCCGATTCGCCTCGCCCTCTACGTATTGGAGCCTTATGCCACGCTGCTTTTGGTGTTCCGACGACCCGTTGTACCAGGCCTACCACGACCATGAGTGGGGAACGCCGCAGCGTGACCCGGCGTTGCTGTTCGAGATGCTTTTGCTCGAAGGGTTCCAGGCGGGCCTGTCGTGGATCACGGTTTTACGCAAGCGCGAGCGCTACCGTGAGGTGCTGCATGGCTTCGACCCGGTCAAGCTGGCGGCTTTGAGCGACGAGTACATCGAGGAACTGATGCAGGACCCCGGCATCATCCGCAACCGCCTCAAGCTCAAGGCCGTGCGGCGCAACGCCCAGGCCTGGCTGGCTGTGGATAACCCCGGGCAATGGCTGTGGTCGTTCGTCGGCGGGGTGCCAAAGATCAACCACTTCACTGGCCGCAACGACGTGCCGGCGGTTACTGACGAAGCCAAGGCCATGAGCAAGGCGCTGCAGAAGGCCGGCTTCACCTTCGTCGGGCCGACCATCTGCTACGCCTTCATGCAGGCCACCGGGATGGTCATGGACCACACCACCGACTGCGATCGCTACGCCGCGCTGCTGCGCTGACGGGGTACAATGCGCGCCTTGCTGAAATAAGGAATTCGCCTGTGGAAAAGTTCAAGGGCGCCCTGATGGTCGGGGTGCTACGCCTGTTCGCCAAGCTGCCCTGGGGCGCTGTGCAGCGCGTTGGCGCCGGTATCGGCTGGCTGATGTGGAAGGTGCCCAACAGCTCGCGCAACGTAGTGCGCATCAACCTGGCCAAGTGCTTCCCGGAAATGGACCCTGCCGAGCGCGAGCAACTGGTCGGCCGTGCGCTGCGCGACATCGGCAAGTCGTTCGTCGAGAGTGCCTGCGCCTGGATCTGGCCGCCGCAGCGTTCGCTGGAGCTGGTCAAGGAAGTGCACGGGCTGGAGGTGCTGGAGCAGGCCCTGGCCTCGGGCAAGGGCGTGGTGGGCATCACCAGCCACCTGGGCAACTGGGAAGTGCTCAACCACTTCTATTGCAACCAGTGCAAACCGATCATCTTCTACCGCCCACCCAAGCTCAAGGCGGTGGATGACCTGCTGCGCGAGCAGCGGGTGCAGATGGGCAACCGCGTGGCGCCTTCGACCAAAGAAGGCATTCTCAGCGTGATCAAGGAAGTGCGCCGGGGTGGCCAGGTGGGCATTCCGGCCGACCCGGAGCCGGCCGAGTCGGCCGGTGTGTTCGTGCCGTTTCTGGGTACCCAGGCGCTGACCAGCAAGTTCGTGCCGAACATGCTGGCCGGGGGCAAGGCGGTGGGGGTGTTCCTGCACGCGTTGCGCCTGCCGGATGGTTCGGGCTTCAAGGTGTTCCTTGAAGCGGCGCCGGAAGAGATGTACAGCACCGACGTGAACGTATCGGCGGCGGCGATGAGCCAGGTGGTCGAGCGTTATGTACGCGAGTACCCGAGCCAGTACATGTGGAGCATGAAGCGCTTCAAGAAGCGCCCGGCGGGTGAGGCGCGCTGGTATTGAGATCTTGGGGGCGCTTTGCGCCCCTTTCGCGACACAAGGCCGCTCCTACAGGCGCCCGCGATCCCCTGTAGGAGCGGCCTTGCGTCGCGAAAGGGCTGCAAAGCAGCCCCGGCGATCTCAAGCCTTACTCAATTTCTTCAGGAACACAGTCATCTCTTTCTCGGCCTGCTTGTCCCCATGCGCCTGGGCCGCCACGATCCCGTCCTCCCAGGCCTTGCGCGCCGCCGCCAGGTCACCGACCAGCTGATACGCCTTGCCCAGCAGCTTCCACGCCGCCGAGTACTTCGGGTCCTGCTCCACACAGCGCGCCAGGTGCACAGCTGCCTCAGCACCATTGCCCTCGTCCAGCCAGGCCTTGCCCAGGCCAAAGCGCAGCAGCGGGTTATCCACACCCTTGGCCAGCATCTTTTCCAGCGATTCGCGCATCGTGCCGCCCCCTAGAAGAAACTCAAACCGACGTGGAACAGCTTCTCCACATCGCGAATATGCTTTTTATCCACAACGAACAGGATCACATGGTCGCCCGACTCGATCAGCGTGTCGTCGTGGGCGATCAGTACTTCGTCCTCGCGGATGATCGCGCCGATGGTGGTGCCCGGCGGCAGGGCGATGTCTTCGATGGCCTTGCCGACCACCTTGCTCGACTTCGAATCACCGTGCGCCACCGCCTCGATGGCCTCGGCCGCACCGCGGCGCAGCGAGTGCACGCTGACGATATCGCCACGACGCACGTGGGCCAGCAGGGTGCCGATGGTGGCCAGCTGCGGGCTGATGGCGATGTCGATCTCGCCGCCCTGCACCAGGTCGACGTAGGCCGGGTTGTTGATGATGGTCATCACCTTGCGCGCGCCCAGGCGCTTGGCCAGCAGTGATGACATGATGTTGGCCTCGTCGTCGTTGGTCAGGGCCAGGAAAATATCGGCGTCGGCGATGTTCTCTTCGAGCATCAGGTCCTTGTCCGAGGCGCTGCCCTGCAGCACCACGGTGCTCTCCAGAGTGTCGGAGAGCTGCCGGCAGCGGGCCGGGTTCATCTCGATGATCTTCACCTGGTAGCGGCTTTCGATGGCCTCGGCCAGGCGCTCGCCGATCTGCCCGCCACCGGCGATGACCACGCGCTTGTTGGTTTCGTCGATGCGGCGCAGCTCGCCCATTACCGCGCGGATGTCCTTCTTCGCGGCAATGAAGAACACCTCGTCGTCGGCCTCGATCACCGTGTCGCCACGCGGTGTGATCGGCCGGTCGCGGCGGAAGATCGCCGCCACCCGGGTGTCGACGTTGGGCATGTGGGCGCGGATCTGGCGCAGCTGCTGGCCCACCAGCGGGCCACCGTAGTAGGCCTTGACCGCCACCAGTTGGGCCTTGCCCTCGGCGAAGTCGATCACTTGCAGCGAGCCTGGGTGCTCGATCAGGCGCTTGATGTAGTTGGTCACCACCTGCTCGGGGCTGATCAGCACGTCCACCGGGATGTGGTCGTTGTCGAACAGTTCCTCGCGGCTGAGGTAGGAGGATTCGCGCACCCGGGCGATCTTGGTCGGGGTGTGGAACAGCGAATAGGCCACCTGGCAGGCGACCATGTTGGTTTCATCGCTGTTGGTCACTGCCACCAGCATGTCGGCATCGTCGGCGCCGGCCTGGCGCAGCACTGTCGGCAGCGAGCCGCGGCCCTGCACGGTGCGGATGTCCAGGCGGTCGCCGAGGTCGCGCAGGCGGTCGCCGTCAGTGTCGACCACGGTGATGTCGTTGGCTTCGCTGGCCAGGTGCTCGGCCAGCGTGCCGCCGACCTGCCCTGCGCCCAGGATGATGATCTTCATCCGCTACTCCCTACCCTTTCTTGTTCTTACCCGCGCGAGGCGGCGATCTTGATCAGCTTGGCATAGTAGAAGCCGTCGTGGCCGCCTTCGCGGGCCAGCAACTGGCGGCCGTGGGGCTGGCGCAGGCCGGCTTCGGTGGCCAGGTCCAGCTCGCGGGCACCGGGGGTGCGGGCGAGGAAGGCGGCGATCACTTCGGTGTTCTCGGTAGGCAGGCTGGAGCAGGTGGCGTACAGCAGCATGCCGCCCACCTCGAGCGTTGGCCACAGGGCATCGAGCAGCTCGCCTTGCAGCGCGGCCAGGGCCGGGATGTCCTCGGCCTGACGGGTTAGCTTGATGTCCGGGTGACGGCGGATCACCCCGGTGGCCGAGCATGGTGCGTCGAGCAGGATGCGCTGGAACGCCTTGCCGTCCCACCAGCTGGCGGTGTCGCGGGCGTCGCAGGCGATCAGCTCGGCATCCAGCTTGAGGCGGTCGAGGTTCTCGCGCACGCGGGCCAGGCGCTTGGCTTCGAGGTCGATGGCGACCATGTGGGCAAGGCCGGGCTCCGCTTCAAGCAGGTGGCAGGTCTTGCCGCCGGGGGCGCAGCAGGCGTCCAGCACGCGCTGGCCGGGGGCCAGTTCCAGCAGGTCGGCCGACAACTGCGCGGCTTCGTCCTGCACGCTCACCCAGCCGTCGGCGAAGCCCGGCAGGCCGCGCACGTCGCAGGCTTCGGCCAGGACGATGCCGTCGCGGCTGAATTCACAGGCGTTGGCCTGGATGCCGGCCTCGGCCAGCAGCGCCAGGTAGGCATCGCGGCTGTGGTGGCGGCGGTTAACCCGCAGGATCATCGGTGGGTGGGCGTTGTTGGCGGCGCAGATGGCTTCCCATTGCTCAGGCCAGAAGGCTTTGAGCGACTTTTGCAGCCAGCGCGGGTGGGCGGTACGCACCACCGGGTCACGCTCCATGCTGCCCAGCAATTCTTCGCCTTCGCGCTGGGCGCGGCGCAGCACGGCGTTGAGCAGGCCCTTGGCCCAGGGCTTTTTCAGCTTGTCGGCGCAGCCCACGGTTTCGCCGATGGCGGCATGCGCCGGAATGCGCGTGTAGAACAGCTGGTACAGGCCCACCAGCAGCAGCGCCTGCACGTCGGCGTCGGCGGCCTTGAACGGCTTTTGCAGCAACTGTGCGGCCAGCAGGTCCAGGCGCGGCTGCCAGCGGGCGGTGCCGAAGGCCAGGTCCTGGGTGAGGCCGCGGTCGCGCTCCTCGACCTTGTCCAGTTGTGCCGGCAACGAGCTGTTCAGCGAGGCCTTGCCGCTGAGCACGGCGGCCAGGGCGCGGGCGGCGGCCAGGCGAGGGTTCATTGGCCAAGTACCTTGCCGGAGGCGAACTTCTCGCGGCGGCTGTTGAACAGGTCGCTGAAGTTCAGCGCCTTGCCGCCGGGCAGTTGCAGGCGGGTGAGGCTCAGCGCGCCATCACCGCAGGCGACCACCAGGCCGTCCTTGCTGGCGGACAGAATCTGGCCGGGGGCACCTTGGCCTGTGGACAAGTTGGCGGCCAGCACCTTCACGGTTTCGCCGTCCAGGGTGCTGTGGCACACCGGCCACGGGTTGAAGGCGCGTACCAGGCGCTCCAGCTCCACGGCCGGGCGGCTCCAGTCGATGCGCGCCTCGTCCTTGTTCAGCTTGTGGGCGTAAGTGGCCAGGGCATCGTCCTGCACTTCACCTTGCAGCGAACCGTCGGCCAGGCCTGCGATGGCCTGCACTACGGCTGGCGGGCCCATTTCGGCGAGGCGGTCATGCAGGCTGCCGCCGGTGTCGTCGGCACTGATCGGGGTGACCACCTTGAGCAGCATGGGGCCGGTGTCCAGGCCCGCTTCCATGCGCATCACGGTCACGCCGCTCTCGGCATCGCCGGCCTCGACGGCGCGCTGGATCGGCGCTGCACCGCGCCAGCGTGGCAGCAGGGAGGCGTGGCTGTTGATGCAGCCCAGGCGCGGGATATCCAGCACCACCTGCGGCAGGATCAGGCCATAGGCGACCACTACCATCAGGTCGGGCTTGAGCGCAGCGAGCTCGGCCTGGGCGTCGGCGTTGCGCAGGGTCTGCGGCTGGTACACCGGAATGTCGTGGGCCAGCGCCAGCGCCTTGACCGCGCTGGGCATGAGCTTCTGGCCACGGCCGGCGGGGCGGTCGGGCTGGGTGTAGACGGCCACGATCTCGTACGGGCTGTCGAGCAGGGCCTTGAGGTGTTCGGCGGCAAACTCTGGAGTGCCTGCAAAGACGATGCGCATGGAGTTCTCGCTGCAAAAAAGAAAAAGGCTTGCCGGAGCAAGCCTTTGGGAGGTGGCGATCAGGCTTGCTGGCGGTGCTGCTTTTCCAGCTTTTTCTTGATGCGGTCGCGTTTGAGCTGGGACAGGTAGTCGACGAACAGCTTGCCGTTCAGGTGATCGAACTCGTGCTGCACGCACACCGCCAGCAGGCCTTCGCATTCCAGCTCATAGGGCTTGCCGTCGCGGTCCTGGGCCTTGACCCGCACACGCAGCGGGCGGTCGACGTTCTCGTAGAAGCCGGGTACCGACAGGCAGCCTTCCTGGTACTGGCCCATGTCGTGGGTCAGCTCTTCGACGCTGGGGTTGATGAAGACTCGCGGTTCGCTGCGGTCTTCGCTCAGGTCCATTACCACCACCTGCTGGTGCACGTTCACCTGGGTGGCAGCCAGGCCGATGCCCGGGGCCTCGTACATGGTCTCGAACATGTCGTCGATCAGTTGGCGCAGGGCGTCGTCAAAGACCGTTACCGGTTTGGCAATGGTGCGCAGGCGCGGGTCTGGGAATTCGAGGATGTTCAAGATGGCCATAGGGGTCAGGCAGTCACTGTGCGGTCGGTTGAAAACTGAGCACACATAATAAAGGGAAAAGGTTGGCAAGGCACCTGCGAAAGCTCGGCTAGGGTGTGAAAGGGCGCTTTATAGCGCAATTGATGGACAGCTTTTCAAAGCGTTATCAACACAGTTATCCACAGGTTGTGCCACGCCGATGGCCCCCTTCTGATCAAGGATGATCCCTATGAGCATTTTCCATTCGTCGCCTTGCCCGCCCGCCGAACTGGAAGCGCGATTGCGTCTGCATCGCCTTCCGGACACCGGCCTGCGACGCTTTCGCACCCTTATCGAAGCCTTCGGCAGCGCCTCTTCGGCGTTCAGCGCGCCAGCCAGTGCGTGGCGTTCGCTGGGTATACCGGCAGCCAGTATAGACGCCCGCCGCAGCCCGCAAGTGCGTGACGGTGCAGCGGCTGCAATGGCCTGGCTAGAGGGCCCGGGCCAGCATTTACTGATGTGGGACAGCCCTGGCTACCCGGCGTTGCTGGCCGAAATCGACGACCCGCCACCGCTGCTTTTCGTCGCCGGCGACCCCGCCCTGCTCGACCAGCCGCAACTGGCCGTCGTGGGTAGCAGGCGTGCTTCACCGCCGGCCCTGGATACTGCAGGCGGGTTCGCCCGCAGTCTTTCGCAGGCGGGCTTCACCATCACCAGCGGGCTGGCTTTAGGCGTTGACGGTGCCGCTCATCGGGCTGCACTGAAGGCTGGCGGGCAGACCATCGGGGTGCTCGGCACGGGCCTGCAAAAACTTTATCCACAGCGCCACCGCGAGCTTGCCAGGCAGATGCTCGACAGCGGCAGCGCGCTGGTTTCGGAGTACCCGCTCGATGCAGGCCCGCTGCCCGGCAACTTCCCGCGGCGCAACCGCATCATCAGTGGCATGTCCCTGGGCGTGCTGGTGGTCGAGGCAAGCCTGGCCAGTGGTTCGTTGATCACCGCCCGCCTGGCTGCCGAGCAGGGGCGCGAGGTCTACGCGATCCCGGGCTCGATCCACCACCCCGGGGCCAAGGGCTGCCACCAGCTGATTCGTGACGGTGCGCTGCTGGTGGAAAGCGTCGGGCAGATTCTCGAAACCCTGCGCGGCTGGCAAAACCTGCCGCCTGCCGCTGTGGACAAACCCGCCCATCCGTTGCTCGCCCTGCTGCACGCCGCGCCGCAAACCAGCGAGGGCCTGGCCCACAGCAGCGGCCAGCCGCTGGCCCAGGTGCTGGCCAGCCTCACCGAACTGGAGCTCGAAGGCCGGGTCAGCAGTGAAGGCGGGCGTTGGTTTGCCCGGGCGGGCTAAGTACACTGCGCGCACGGTGTTTAGATGCGGAGAGACGCAAAATGGTGAGCAGTTTTCGTGTGCAACAAGCCGCACGTGAGATCCGGGCGGGCGCGGTCATCGCCTACCCGACGGAAGCGGTCTGGGGCCTGGGCTGCGACCCGTGGAACGAGGACGCGGTGTACCGCCTGCTGGCGCTCAAGTCGCGGCCTGTGGATAAAGGCCTGATTCTGATCGCCGACAACATTCGCCAGTTCGACTTCTTGTTCGAGGACTTCCCCCAGGACTGGATCGACCGCATGAGCGCCACCTGGCCAGGCCCCAACACCTGGCTGGTGCCGCACCAGGACCTGCTGCCCGAGTGGGTGACCGGTCAGCACGACACCGTGGCGCTGCGGGTCAGCGACCACCCGCAGGTGCGCGAGCTGTGCGCGCTGGTGGGGCCGTTGATCTCCACCTCGTGCAACCCGGGCGGGCGCCCGGCGGCCAAGAGCCGGCTGCGGGTGGAGCAGTATTTCCATGGTGAGCTGGATATGGTGCTGGGCGGGGCATTGGGGGGGCGCAAGAACCCTAGCCTGATTCGCAACCTGGCCACGGGTGAGATCGTTCGGCCGGGTTGAACGTCAGCATTCGTGTCTAGCTTTTGGGGAGAGAATAAACCGTGAAAGAAACACTTCATTTGTTGAGTTCGAAGACCAACGCGCAACGACTGCGAGTCTCCATCGATCAGGTACGCGCCGGCAAGGTGACTAAACACGAGCTGAGCATCGAAGACGATGCTGATCGCACCAGTCAATCACGGGGAAAACCCGCTCCCACAGGGTCGCGATGAATCAAAAAGCGATGCGCGGCGCTGTAGGGGCAGGCTTGCTCCGCGACTAGGGCCTCAAGGCAACAGCACGGTAGACCCCACCGTCCGCCGCGCCGACAGCTCACTCTGCGCCTTGGCCGCCTCGCTCAGCGGGTAGCGCTGCTGGATATCCACCACCAGCTTGCCGCTGGCGATCATGGCGAACAGGTCATCGGCCATGGCCTGGGTGTTGTCGGCATTGTTGGCGTAGCTCGCAAGGGTTGGCCGGGTGACGTACAGCGAGCCCTTCTGCGCCAGGATGCCCAGGTTCACCCCGCTCACAGCGCCCGAGGCATTGCCGAAGCTCACCATCAATCCGCGCGGCTTGAGGCAGTCCAGCGAAGTTAGCCAGGTGTCGGCGCCCACGCCGTCATACACTACCGGGCATTTCTGACCGTCGGTCAGTTCCAGCACGCGCTTGGCCACGTCTTCATGGCTGTAGTCGATGGTCGCCCAGGCCCCGAGGGCTTTGGCCCGCTCTGCTTTCTCGCCAGAGCTGACCGTGCCGATCAGTTTGGCACCCAGCGCTTTGGCCCACTGGCAGGCCAAGGAGCCCACGCCACCGGCGGCGGCATGGAACAAAATGAAGTCGCCAGGCTGCACGGCGTAGGTCTGCTTGAGCAGGTACTGGGTGGTCAGGCCCTTGAGCATCACGGCGGCGGCCTGTTCGAAGCTGATGCTGTCGGGCAGCTTGACCAGGTTGGCCTCGGGCAGCGTGTGCACTTCGCTGTAGGCGCCCAGCGGGCCGCCGGCATGGGCCACGCGGTCGCCGACCTGCAGCCGGGTGACGCCCTCGCCCACCGCCTCGACCACGCCGGCCGCCTCGGTGCCTAGCCCGGACGGCAGCGCAGGCGGTGCATACAGCCCGCTGCGAAAGTAGGTGTCGATGAAATTCAGGCCGATTGCATGGTTGCGCACGCGCACCTGCTGCGGGCCGGGCGGGGCTGGGTCGAACTCTACAAGTTGCAGGACTTCCGGGCCGCCATGCTGGCTGAACTGGATACGCTTGGCCATCACACACTCCTGTCGTCATGGATGCAAAGGGCCTTCTATCGGACGCCTTTGCTTGATCGCCGTCAACTGCGGCGCGGGGTTTGCCGGTGGTATGCTACGCGGCGAATTTTCCCCGCTCCTTCCAGGTGACCCGATGACCAGCCGCACCGAGGCCGTGAAAGCCTACCTGCTCGACCTGCAAGACCGCATCTGCACTGCCCTCGAGAACGAAGACGGCGGCGCCCGCTTCGTCGAGGATGCCTGGGTGCGCGAAGCCGGTGGCGGGGGCCGCACGCGGGTGATCGGTGAAGGCAAGGTGATCGAAAAGGGCGGCGTCAACTTCAGCCACGTGTTCGGCAGCGGCCTGCCGCCTTCGGCCAGCGCCCATCGCCCGGAGCTGGCAGGCCGTGGCTTCGAGGCCTTGGGCGTGTCGCTGGTGATTCACCCGCACAACCCGCATGTGCCCACCTCCCACGCCAACGTGCGGTTTTTCATTGCCGAAAAAGAAGGCGAAGAAGCGGTGTGGTGGTTCGGCGGCGGTTTCGACCTGACCCCCTACTACGGCGTCGAAGAAGACTGCGTGCACTGGCACCGGGTAGCCGAGCAGGCCTGTGCGCCGTTCGGCGCCGACGTGTACCCGCGCTACAAGGCCTGGTGCGACCGCTACTTCCACCTCAAGCACCGCGGCGAGCCGCGTGGCATCGGCGGTTTGTTCTTCGACGACTTGAACGAGTGGGACTTCGACACCTGCTTTGCCTTCATTCGCGCCATCGGCGACGCCTATGTCGACGCCTACCTGCCGATCATCCAGCGCCGCAAGAACACCCCGTACACCGCCCAGCAGCGCGAATTCCAGGAATACCGCCGTGGCCGTTACGTGGAGTTCAACCTGGTCTACGACCGTGGCACCCTGTTCGGCCTGCAATCGGGCGGGCGCACCGAGTCGATCCTCATGTCGCTGCCGCCGCAGGTGCGTTGGGGCTATGACTGGAAGGCTGCGCCCGGCAGCGAGGAAGCGCGCCTGACCGAGTACTTCCTGCAGGACCGCGACTGGCTCGGCCAGTAAGCCTGTGGATAAACAAGGAGCCGCCATGGACCAGTACGTCGTTTTCGGTAACCCCATCGGCCACAGCAAGTCGCCGCTGATTCACCGCCTGTTCGCCGACCAGACCGGCCAGAGCCTGGAGTACGCCACCCTGCTGGCGCCGCTGGATGATTTCAGCGACTGCGCCCGGGGTTTCTTCAAGCAAGGCAGCGGCGCCAACGTCACCGTGCCGTTCAAGGAAGAGGCCTACCGCCTGTGCGACAGCCTCACCCCGCGGGCGCAACGGGCGGGCGCGGTGAACACCCTGAGCAAGCTGGCCGATGGCACGCTGCAGGGCGACAACACCGACGGTGCCGGGCTGGTGCGTGACCTCACGGTGAACGCCGGGGTAACCCTCGCCGGCAAGCGCATCCTCGTGCTTGGCGCCGGTGGCGCGGTGCGCGGGGTGCTGGAGCCGATCCTGGCGCACCGGCCGCAATCCTTGGTGATCGCCAACCGCACGGTGGAAAAGGCCGAGCAGCTGGCCCGCGAATTCGATGAACTGGGGCCGGTGGTGGCCAGCGGTTTTGCCTGGTTGCAGGAGCCGGTGGACGTGATCATCAACGCCACCTCGGCGAGCCTGGCTGGCGAGCTGCCGCCGATTGCCGACAGCCTGGTCGAGGCCGGGCGCACGGTGTGCTACGACATGATGTACGCCAAGGAGCCGACGCCGTTTTGCCAGTGGGCGAGCAAGCTGGGCGCGGCCAAGGTGCTGGATGGGCTGGGGATGCTGGCCGAACAGGCGGCGGAAGCCTTCTTTATCTGGCGTGGGGTGCGGCCGCAGACCGGGCCGGTGCTGGATGAGCTGCGCCGGCAACTTGCTAGGGGCTGATATCGCCGGGGCCGCTTTGCGGCCCTTTCGCGACACAAGGCCGCTCCTACAGGGGACCGCGCCAACAGGTATTACGCGGTCTGTGTAGGAGCGGCCTTGTGTCGCGATGGGCTGCGTAGCAGCCCCAAAAATCTCAACCCGACATCACTCCTCGAACCGGATCGGGCACGCCTCCACCCCCTCCAGCTTCTGCAACTCCTCCACCACCTGGGGCCTGGCCCGTTGCAACGTAAGGCTGCCGCCCGAGCGCAACAACCGCCGCGCCTCACGGTGCAACATATCCACACCTGAATAATCGATGAAGTTCACCTGCCGCGCATCGATCACCACATGCGGCCCCTGGCAGCGCTGCAAACGCACCTGCAGGTAGTGTGCCGCGCCGAAGAAGATCGACCCGCCCACCCGCAGCACGTCCGCGTCCCCTTCCCGGCTTTGCTGCACCCGCGGGCGCGAGGTGCGCTTGAGGTAGAAGAACAGTGACGCCAGCACCCCGGCGTAGATGGCGGTTTGCAGCTCCAGCAGCAGCGTGGCGGCGGCGGTCAGTGCCATCACCAGGAACTCCGAACGGCTGACCCGGAACAGCGCGCGGATGCCGCGGTGGTCCACCAGCCCCCAGCAGATCAGCAGGATGCTGCCGGCCATGGCCGGGATCGGCAGCTGGGCGATCAGCCCGGCACCGGTCACGGCGAACAGCGCCACCCACAGCGCCGAAAACACCCCGGCCATGGGCGAACGGGCGCCGGCTTCGAAGCTCAAGCCCGAACGGGTGAAGGACCCGGCTGACAGGTAGCCGGAGAAAAACGCCCCGCCGATGTTCGACAGGCCCTGGGCGCGGATTTCCTGGTCAGGGTCGATCAACTGCTCCGAACGTGCCGACAACGAGCGGGCAATCGACAGACTGGTCACCAGCCCCAGCATGCCGACTGCCACGGCGCTGGGCAGCAGGCGCAGCATCAGTTCCACATCCAGCAACGGCAACGGGCTGAAGGGCGGCAGTTGCCCGCTGAACGCTGTCACCCGGGGTACATGGCCGAAGTAACCCGGCAGCAGCCAGGCCACCAGGCTGACCAGCAGCAGGCTTATCAACAGGCTTGGCCAGCGGGGGCGCAGCAGTTTCAGGGCCACGCCGAGCAACACGGTAGCCAGGCCCAGGGCCAGCGACGGCAGGTCCAGCTCACCCACATGCCCGGCCAGGTCCTGCGCGGTCCGCAACGCCGTGGCCTGGCTCGGCAGGCCCAGCCCCATGAGGTTGGGCAACTGGCCCAGGGCGATGACGATGGCGGCGCCGAGGGTGAAGCCCAGCACCACCGAATGGGAGACGAAATTCACCAGCGCGCCGAAGCGCAGCAACCCGAGCAGCAGCTGGAAGATGCCGCCGAGGAAGGTCAGCAGCAGCACCAGGGTTACGTAGTCGGCGCTGCCGGCCACCGCCAGCGGGCTGATGCTGGCGTAGAGCACGATGGAAATGGCTGCGGTGGGCCCGCAGATCAGGTGCCAGGACGAGCCCCACAGGCAGGCGATGAGGACCGGCACGACGGCGGCGTACAGGCCGTACTCGGCGGGCAGGCCGGCGATCAGTGCGTAGGCGATGGATTGCGGCAGGGCCAGGATGGCGCCGCTCAGGCCCACCAGCAGGTCCTGGCGCAGGCTGCGGCCCGTTTGGCGCGGCAGCCAGGCGAGGAAGGGCAGCAGGTGAAAGAGCCGATGCATGGGTTATCCACAATCCTTGAAGTTACACTGTCCCCTGTGGGAGCGGGTTCACCCGCGAATGCGTCGGTCGCTTCACTGCCGCATTCGCGGGTAAACCCGCTCCCACAGGGTCGGTTTACAGCCTGTTTTTTACCGCCTCGCCAGCATCCCCGCCAGTTTTGGTGGTCACCCCCGCCAGCCATCCATCCAGCAGTTCAGGGTGGGTCTTCACCCACGCCTTGGCCGCATCATCGAAGCTCACCTTCTTATCCACAACCTCGGCCATGATGCTGTTCTCCATCTGCAGCGAGAACTTGAGGTTGCTCAAAAGCTTTGCCGCATTCGGGCAGGCCTGTGCATAACCCTTGCGGGTCAGGGTGTACACGTCACCCTTGCTGCCGAACCACTTCTCGCCGCCGGTGAGGTAATGCATTTTCAGCTTCACGTTCATCGGGTGCGGGGTCCAGCCGAGGAAGGCGATGAACTGCTGTTTCTTCACCGCCCGGTCCACCTGGGCCAGCATCGCCTGCTCGCTGGACTCGACCAGCTTCCACTGGCCGAGTTCGAATTCGTTCTTGTCGATGATCTCTTTCAGCGACAGGTTGGCCGGCGCGCCGGAGCCGATGCCATAGAGCTTTTTGTCGAACTGTGCGGCGTGTTTTTGCAGGTCGGCGAAGTCTTTCACCCCGGCATCCCACACATAGTCTGGCACTGCCAGGGTGAACTCGGTGCCTTCGAGGTTGCGTGCCAGTTGTTGCACATCGCCGTTGGCGACGAACTTGTCATGAAAGCCCTGCTGCGCCGGCATCCAGTTGCCGAGGAAGGCATCCACCCGGCCGTCCTTCAGGCCGCCGAAGATGATCGGCACGGCCAGGTTGTCGATCTTCACCTGGTAACCCAGGCTTTCCAGCAGCAGCCGGGCCACGGCGTTGGTGCTGGCGATATCGCTCCAGCCGGGGTCGGCCATCTTTACGGTGCTGCATTGCGCGTCGCTGTCGGCGGCGTGGGCCGTGCCCAGGCCCAGGGCCAGGGCGAACACGGCGGTGGAGAACTTCTGCATGGCGGCCTCTCTTCTCAATCCATGGGTGCGGGCTGTGGATAACGTGCCTTGCGCTCGAGGTCATCGAGATCGATATGGTTGCGCATGTACTGTTGGCTGGCGTCCACCAGCGGTTGGTGGTCCCAGCTTTTCAGCTTGCCGATGGCCAGTGCCTCGGCCACCAGGCGGCGCCGGCGCTGGCTGGCCAGCACCTGCTGGCGCAGCGCAGGGATGTCCCAGCGTTGCCTGGCTTGATCGACAAATGCCTGCAGCAGCGCCTGGTGGTCCGGGCTGCCGGTGAGGTTCTCCCGCTCGTGCGGGTCGCGGCTCAGGTCGAAGAGTAGGCATGGGTCGTCCTCGCTGTACACGAACTTGTACGGGCCGCGGCGAATCATCATCAGCGGGCCGACCGTGCCTTCGGCCATGTACTCGCCGATCACCTCGTCATGCCCGCCCTGCCCTTGCAGGTGGCCAAGCAGCGAGCGGCCGTCCAGGTGCAGCTGGTTATCCACAGCCCCGCCGGCCAGCTCGACCAGGGTGGGCAGCAGGTCGCAGGTGGACACGCAGGCTTGAACCCGCGCGGCCTTGAAGCGCTTGGGCGCATGCACCAGCAGCGGCACCCGGGCCGACATCTCGAACCAGTGCATCTTGTACCAGAGCCCGCGCTCGCCAAGCATGTCGCCGTGGTCACCGGAGAACACGATCAGCGTGTCGTCGGCCAGGCCGCACTCTTCCAGCGTTTGCAGCAGCTGGCCGATGTTGTCGTCGATGTAGCTGCAGGCGCCGAAGTAGGCGCGGCGGGCGTCGCGAATCTTGTCCACAGGCAGCGGTTTGTCCCACAGGTCGTAGACCTTGAGCAGGCGTTGCGAGTGCGGGTCGAGCTCGTGCTGGGCGTACTCGGCGCGGGGCATGGGGATATCCACAGCCTGGTAGCGGTCCCAGTAACGCTTGGGGATGGTGTAGGGGTCGTGGGGGTGGGTCATCGACACGGTCAGGCAGAACGGCCGGCCATCGCCTTCGCGCACATGGTCGTACAGGTACTGGCGGGCCTTGAACACCACCTCTTCGTCGAAATCCAGCTGGTTGGTGCGCACGCAGGGCCCGGCCTGCAGCACCGAGGACATGTTGTGGTACCAGCTCGGGCGCACATCCGGTTCATCCCAGTTCACCGCCCAGCCGTAGTCGGCCGGGTAGATGTCGCTGGTCAGGCGTTCTTCGTAGCCGTGCAGTTGGTCCGGGCCGCAGAAGTGCATCTTGCCCGACAGCGCCGTGCGGTAGCCGAGGCGGCGCAGGTAGTGGGCGTAGGTGGGCACGTCGGCGGGGAAGTCCGCCGCGTTGTCGTAGGCGCCGATGCGGCTGGGCAACTGGCCGCTGACCAGGGTGAAGCGCGACGGCGCACACAGCGGGCTGTTGCAGTAGGCCGCGTCGAACACCACGGCCTGTTCGGCCAGGCGGCTCAGGTGGGGCATGAGGATCGGCGAGGGGCCGTAGATCGGCAGCAGGGGCGCGGCCATCTGGTCGGCCATGATGAACATGATATTCGGACGAGGCATGCTGGCTTCCATCTTGTAGGGTTATGCGAACCGCTTGCCTATCAAGATGCGACTGTGGATAACATGGGTAAAGCCCATGCAGGGCAATGACTGGGATTAGCCACGCTTATGTTTGAGCACCTTGCCGCGCTGTCGCTGGATACCCTGCGGGTGTTCGAGGCCGCCGCCCGCCTGCGCAGCTTTACCGCCGCTGCTGTGGAGCTGGGCACCACCCAGCCGGCGGTGAGCCAGCAGGTCAAGCGCCTGGAGGCGCAGCTGGGTACGCGGTTGTTCGACCGCATCTACCGCGGTATCGAGCTGACCGAGGCTGGCCAGCTGTTGTTCGAGCAGGTGCACCAGGGGCTGCAGGCCATGGAAGACGGTATCGCCCAAGCCAGCGGGCGTGGCCAGCGCGAAGTGCTGCAGGTGGCCACCGACTTTGCCTTTGCTGCGTTCTGGCTGATGCCGCGCTTGCAGCGCTTTCATGAGGCTTATCCACAGGTGGACGTGAGCCTGGTGACCGGTGAACGCAGCCAGGCGATGTTACGCCCGGACATCGATGTGGCGGTGCTGTTCGGTGACGGGCGCTTTCACCAGGGTGAGAGCCGCTGGCTGTTCGACGAGGAAGTGTTTCCGGTGTGCAGCCCCCGGCTCATTCATGGCAAACCCTTGTCAGCCGTGGCTTTGCAACGTTTGCCCTTGCTTCATTTGCGCGGTGAGCAGGCCAGCCGCTGGTTTGACTGGGCGGGGGTATTCCGTGGCTTCGGCGTGGACAGCCCGCCACCGGCCGGGCAGTTGCGGTTCGACAATTACACCCTGTTGATTCAGGCAGCGATCGCCGGGCAAGGGGTGGCGATCGGCTGGGGGCACCTGGTGGACGGGCTGGTGGAGCAAGGGTTGTTGTGCCGGCCGCTGGAGGGGAGTTTGCGTTCCAGGCGCGGGTATTACGCGGTGCTGCCGCCGCGCAAGCGGCGTGGGGCGCTGATCGAGCGGTTCGTCGATTGGCTGGAGCAGGAGCGTAGCCTGTGAGATCCCTGGGGCCGCTTTGCGGCCCATCGCGACACAAGGCCGCTCCTACACAGACCGCGTAATACCTGCTGACGCGGTCCCCTGTAGGAGCGGCCTTGTGTCGCGATGGGCTGCAAAGCAGCCCCGGCGGTCTAGACAACGAAGTTCACATGCTCGCCCTTGTGCAACCCCAGCTCCAGCATATCGACCATCCCCGCCGCCACCCGCGCCAGGTGCCGCAACGGCCCGGCCAGACCTGGTTCCAAGGTGCCTTCGGTACTGCGAAAGTGTTCGATGCTCAACCCGGCCACCTCGTCCGGCGCATTGATCACCGTCCACTGCAACCCGCTGCGCTGCAACCCATCGACGATGTGCTCTATGCACTCGCGCTGTTCACAGGCTGCGCCTTCAAGCCGCGCAAAATCCCCCACCAGCAACAGCCGGCGTATAGTCGTGCGCGCAAGCCCGGCCAGCAGCGCCTCGCTCATGCGCTGTTGCGCGGGCGGATCGCCCGGTGGCAGCACGGCGATCACCGCCGAACCACCGGCTACGCTCTGTTCGGCCTGGTCGGCGCTGCCCAGCCCGCCTATCTTCAAATGCAGGCCCGGGCGCGGGGCGTGACGGTTGAGGTCGTCGACTATGGCCGTCACCTCGTGCCGGCGCGCCAGCAACTCGACGGTCAGGGCATTGCCCAGGCAGCTTTGCGCACCGAGCAGGACCAGTTTCAACACTGGGGTTTCGGCATTTTTCACCGCATCACTCCCTTAGCAGGTGGGTGATGGTTGGACCGCAATCAGGAGTTATCGTGCAGAGGATCAAGGGTTACCACGCCCACGTGTACTACGACGCAAGCACCCTGGAACAGGCCAGGGCGTTGTGCGAGGAAGCCACCCGGCTGTTTGGCGTGAGCATGGGGCGCATGCACCAGAAGCCTGTGGGGCCGCACCCGGACTGGAGCTGCCAGCTGGCCTTCGGGCCGGAACTGGTGGGGGTGGTGCTGCCGTGGCTGGCGCTGTATCGCAAGGGGCTGGTGGTGTTTTTGCACCCGCTGACCGGGGATGAGCTGGCCGATCACCGCGACCATGCGATCTGGATGGGGGCGGTGCGGCCGCTGGATCTGTCCATGTTTGGAGGGTGAAACCGTGGGAGCGGGCTTGCCCCGCGATGGCGTCATCGAAACCATCGCGGGGCAAGCCCGCTCCCACAGGTCAGCCGCGGGCGCCGCGTACGCCTTCGGCCAGGGCCGAGCACAGGCTCAGTACGTCGTTCACGGCCTGGTCGGCATCTTTGGCCTGGGCGATCTTGTCGACCAGCGCCGAACCCACCACCACGCCATCGGCCAGGCGGGCGATGGCCGCAGCCTGCTCCGGGGTGCGGATGCCGAAGCCGACGCTGACCGGCAGGTCGGTGTGGCGGCGCAGGCGGGCGATGGCCTCGCTGACGTGCTCGGTGGTGGCCGAGCCGGCACCGGTCACACCGGCCACCGACACGTAGTAGACGAACCCGGAGCTGCGCTCCAGCACCCGCGGCAGGCGGGCGTCGTCGGTGGTTGGGGTGGTCAGGCGGATGAAATCGATGCCGGCAGCCTGGGCCGGGGTGGCCAGCTCGGCGTCGTGCTCTGGCGGCAGGTCGACGATGATCAGGCCATCGACGCCGGCTTGTTTCGCTTCGGCGACGAACTTCTCTACGCCGAAACGGTGGATCGGGTTGTAGTAGCCCATCAGCACGATCGGCGTGGTGTGGTTGTCCACGCGGAATTCACGCACCATTTGCAGGGTTTTGGCCAGGGTCTGGCCGGCTTCCAGGGCACGCAGGGTGGCCAGCTGGATGGCGACGCCGTCGGCCATCGGGTCGGTGAACGGCATGCCCAGCTCGATCACGTCGGCGCCGGCAGCGGGCAGGCCCTTGAGCACGTGCAGGGAGGCGTCATAGCCAGGGTCGCCGGCGGTGACGAAGGTGACCAGGGCAGCGCGGCCTTCGGCCTTCAGTTCGGCGAAGCGTTGTTCGAGACGGCTCATGCCTGTTTCTCCTGGGCGGCCATGTGGTTCATCACGGTTTGCATGTCCTTGTCGCCACGACCGGACAGGCAGATCACCATCAGGTGGTCCTTGGGCAGGGTCGGGGCGCGCTTGATCGCCTCGGCCAGGGCGTGGGAGCTTTCCAGCGCCGGGATGATGCCTTCGAGGCGGCAGGTGGCGTGGAAGGCATCCAGTGCCTCGTCGTCGGTGATGCTGACGTACTCGACGCGTTTCACTTCGTGCAGGTAGGCGTGCTCCGGGCCGATGCCGGGGTAGTCCAGGCCTGCGGAGATCGAGTGGGCGTCGGTGATCTGGCCGTCGTCGTCCTGCAGCAGGTAGGTGCGGTTGCCGTGCAGCACGCCCGGTACACCGCCGTTCAGGCTGGCGGCGTGCTTGTCGGTGTGCACGCCGTGGCCGCCGGCTTCGACGCCGATGATCTGCACGCTCGGTTCTTCGAGGAATTCATGGAACAGGCCCATGGCGTTGGAGCCACCGCCGACACAGGCGATCAGGCTGTCGGGCAGGCGCCCTTCCTTTTCTTGCAACTGGGCGCGGGTCTCCTTGCCGATGATCGACTGGAAGTCGCGGACCATGGCCGGGTACGGGTGCGGGCCGGCCACGGTGCCGATCAGGTAGAAGGTGTCGTCGACGTTGGTGACCCAGTCGCGCAGGGCCTCGTTCATGGCGTCTTTCAGGGTGCCGGTGCCGGCAGTCACCGGGACGATCTCGGCGCCCAGCAGTTTCATGCGGAACACGTTGGCCTGCTGGCGCTCGATGTCGGTGGCGCCCATGTAGATCACGCAGGGCAGGCCGAAGCGCGCGGCCACGGTGGCGGTGGCCACGCCGTGCATGCCGGCGCCGGTTTCGGCGATCAGGCGTTTTTTGCCCATGCGCTTGGCCAACAGCACCTGGCCGATGCAGTTGTTCACCTTGTGCGCGCCGGTGTGGTTGAGCTCTTCACGCTTGAAGAAGATCTTCGCGCCGCCGCAGTGTTCGGTCAGGCGCTCGGCGAAGTACAGCGGGTTGGGGCGGCCGATGTAGTCGCGCTGGAAGTACGCCAGTTGCTCGAGGAACTCAGGGTCGGCCTTGGCGGCTTCGTATTCGCGGGCAAGGTCGAGCACCAGCGGCATCAGGGTTTCGGCCACGTAGCGGCCGCCGAACGAGCCGAACAGGCCGTTGGCGTCGGGGCCGGGGCGGTATTGGGACTGGGTCATGGGGCGCTCCATAGGCGGTTTTAGAGATTGGGACCGTGCTGGCTTCTTCGCGGGCAAGCCCGCTCCCACAGGAGAGGTGGGATGCCGGGGCTGTAACCGAACCTGTGGGAGCGGGCTTGCCCGCGAAGAAACCAACACCGTCGATGGGCTTTACTCTAACTACCCAACGCCCTGCTGAAAACCGATAAGATTGCGCAAACCTATCAGGAAAACTCACAAGTCAAATGGCCCAGGATCTCCCCCCGCTCAACGCCCTGCGTGCCTTCGAGGCCACCGCCCGGCTCAACAGCGTCAGCCAGGCGGCCGAAGCACTGCACGTAACCCATGGCGCCGTCAGCCGGCAGATCAAGGTGCTTGAAGAACACCTGGGGGTGGCGCTGTTCGCCAAGGACGGGCGCGGCGTCAAACTCACAGATGCCGGCGTGCGCCTGCGCGATGCCAGCTTCGAGGCCTTCGACCGCTTGCGCAGCGTCTGCGCCGAGCTTTCCCGCGATGCTGACGAGGCGCCGTTCGTGCTCGGCTGCTCCGGCAGCCTGCTGGCGCGCTGGTTCATCCCAAGGCTCGGGCGCCTGAAAGCCGACCTGCCGGAGTTGCGCCTGCACCTGTCTGCCGGTGAAGGCGACCTTGACCCGCGTCGCCCGGGGCTGGATGCGCTGCTGGTGTATGCCGAGCCGCCGTGGCCTGCAGACATGCAGGTGCATGTGCTGGCAGAGGAGCACATCGGCCCGGTAATGAGCCCGCTGTTCGAAGGGTACGATCGTTTGAAAGCCGCGCCAGCCGTGGCTTTGCTACGAGAGGCCGTGCTTCATACCACCTCGCGGCCACAGGCCTGGCCGACCTGGGCACAGCAGCATGGGCTGGCGCCGCAAGCACTGCAGTACGGGCAGGCGTTCGAGCACCTGTACTACTTGCTGGAAGCGGCGGTGGCAGGTTTGGGGGTCGCCATCGCGCCACAGCCTTTGGTGGCGGATGACCTCAAGGCCGGGCGGCTGGCCGCGCCGTGGGGCTTTTCCCCCACCCGCGCGGCTTTGGCCTTGTGGGTGCCCCGGCGCGCCGCAGACGGGCGTGCCGAGCAGCTGGCGCAGTGGCTGCGCCAGGCGCTGCAGCAGCAGGCAGGTTAGTTGCGACGGCACATCAGGTAGGCGGCCAACAAGCCCAGCGCGCCAACGGCGACGCCGGCAGTGGCCCATGGGTGCTCCTGGGCATAGTCGCGGGTGGCGATGCCGGTTTCGCGGGTGCGGGTCTTCACTTCCTCGTAGGCATCGCTGAGCAGGCTGCGCGAGTGCTTGAGGGCGTTTTCGGCATTGCCGCGCAGCGCCTTCATGGTCTTGTGGGTTTCTTCCGAGGCATCGTGTTTGAGGTGTTCGAGGGTCTTGAGCAGGCTCTCGATCTCGGCTTCCATGCTTTCAAGCGACGCTTTGCGCAGCGAGTTGTGGGCCATGGTGACTCTCCTTCGCAGTGGGTTGGGCTGTAAAGTGTGCGACTGCGCGGTGCGGCGAAAGTGCGATCGAACTTTCATGCGCGGGCCTGGCTCGCAGGTAAACCAGGCCTGCGCTGCTAGGCTCAACGGACACTTCACGGTAAGGAGAGCGCTCATGACTGACCATCACACCTACAAGAAGATCGAGCTGGTGGGGTCCTCGCCGACCAGCATCGAAGAGGCGATCAACAATGCCCTGGCCGAGGCCGGCAAGAGCATCAAGCATCTGGAATGGTTCGAAGTGGTCGATACCCGCGGGCATATCCGCGACAACAAGGCCGCGCATTTTCAGGTGACGCTGAAGGTGGGCTTCCGCATCGCCAACAGCTGATACCCGCCTGGGCTGGCTTTGCCCGTTGTGATGGGGTAGATAGATGCACAGGGCGCTACGGTTGCGCCCTTTTCGACTTTGATCTGTACAAGGAATGCGATAGATGAAGAAGTTGATCGTTGCGATGGGCCTGATGCTGCTGGCCGGTGGGGCGATGGCGGCAGGCAAGCCCTGTGAAGAGCTCAAGGCGGAGATCGCCGCCAAGCTGGATGCCAAGGGCGTGCAGGGTTACACCCTGGAGGTCGTCGACAAGGGCTCGCCGGCGGGCAAGGTGATCGGCACTTGTGAGGCCGGGACCAAAGAGATTGTCTACCGCCGTGGCTAAGTGAAGCTGTGCCCCTTGTAGGAGCCGGCTTGCCGGCGATTGCAGGCGACCCGGTGCATGGTGGCACCGGCTGCGCCGGTGATCGCTGGCAAGCCAGCTCCTACAGGGGGATGTCCATCAGGCCTTCAAGGCCTGCGCCATCAGTTCATAGGACCGCACCCGGTCCGCATGCTCGTACAGGTCGCTGGTGAAGATCAGTTCATCGGCGCCGGTCTGCTCCAGCAGCACCTCCACCTTGGCCCGCACCTTCGCCGGGCTGCCAATCATCGCAAGGCCCAGAAAATCACCCACTGCCTGACGCTCATGGGGCAGCCACAGGCCGTTCATGCTCTCGACCGGCGGGCGCTGCATCAGGCTCTGGCCGCGCATCAGCGCGAGAATGCGCTGGTACACCGAGGTGGCCAGGTACTCGGCCTTCTCGTCGGTGTCGGCCACCACCATCGGCACGCCGAGCATCACGTAGGGTTTGGCCAGGGTGGTGGACGGTTTGAAGTGGTCGCGGTAGATGCGAATGGCCTCGTGCATGTAGCGCGGCGCAAAGTGCGAGGCAAAGGCGTAGGGCATGCCGCGCATGCCGGCCAGCTGGGCGCTGAACAGGCTGGAGCCGAGCAGCCACATGGGCACCTCGGTGTCGTGGCCGGGCACGGCGATCACTTTTTGATCATCGGTGCGCGGGCCCAGGTAGCGCGACAGCTCCTCGACGTCGTCGGGGAAGTCGTCGGCGCTGCCGGAACGCTCGCGGCGCAGGGCGTGGGCGGTCATCTGGTCGGAGCCCGGGGCGCGGCCCAGGCCCAGGTCGATGCGGCCCGGGTACAGGCTGGCCAGGGTACCGAACTGCTCGGCGACCACCAGCGGCGCATGGTTGGGCAGCATTACCCCGCCGGAGCCGACGCGGATGGTCGAGGTGCCGCCGGCCAGGTAGCCGATCAGCACCGCAGTGGCGGAGCTGGCGATACCGTCCATGTTGTGGTGCTCGGCCACCCAGAAGCGGTGGTAGCCGAAGCGCTCGGCATGTTGCGCCAGGTCCAGCGAGTTGCGCAGCGACTGCGCCGGGCCGCTGTCGGCGCGCACGGGCACCAGGTCGAGGGTGGAAATTTTCAGGTCTCGCAGGTGCGTCATCGGAGCCTCCGCAGTGAGTGGTGGCCCGCAGGCCCTACGGACTCTGTATGGGCACATTCGGCTTATTCAATGCCTGCTGGCAGATTGATCTGAACTTGGCGTAGGCGCTGGCCTCACAACTTGAGGTATTCAACCTGCGATCAGGAGGCAACATGAAGAAGACAGCATCGGCAGTCTGGCAAGGCGGCCTGAAGGACGGCAAGGGCCATATCTCTACCGAAAGCGGCGCGCTCAATGACGCGCCCTACGGCTTCAACACCCGTTTTGAGGGCACCCCGGGCACCAACCCGGAAGAGCTGATAGGCGCTGCCCATGCCGGGTGTTTCTCCATGGCGCTGTCGATGATGCTGGGCGAGGCCGGGCTCACCCCCGAGCGTATCGATACCCACGCCGAAGTCAGCCTGGACAAGCAGGCCGACGGTTTTGCCATCACCGCGGTGCACCTGACCCTCAAGGCCAAGGTGCCAGGGGCCAGCGAGGCGCAGTTCCAGGAGATCGCCAACCAGGCCAAGGCCGGCTGCCCGGTGTCCAAGGTGCTGAATGCAACCATCAGCCTGGATGCCAGCTTGCTGCAGTAGCGGCGCAACGGCGGCGCTGTGCGGTAGTCTAAACAGCGTCGGCAGCGCCGCCTGCCCTTTGAGGAAGCGTCCCATGATTCGCGTAGCATTTGCCGTGCTGGCCTCGTTGCTGGCCACGGCTGCACTGGCTGCACCCAAGCCGTGCGAGGAACTCAAGGCCGAGATCGAAGCGAAGATCCAGGCGCGCGGGGTGACCTCCTACACGCTGGAGATCGTGCCCAACGCCGAGGTCAGCGACCCGAACATGATCGTCGGCAGCTGTGAGGGTGGGACCAAGAAGATCGTTTACCAGAAGAACGATCGGTAAAGCGTTCGCGGGCCTCATCGCCGGCAAGCCGGCTCCTACAGAGGTTGTGCCAGCCTGTAGGAGCCGGCTTGCCGGCGATTGCGTTTCAGGGAATGCAGAACACCTCGCTCGGCTCGTCCACCACCACCTTGCGGCTGGCGTCGTACATCAGCAGCTGCGGCTGCATCACCGGGGCGCGGGCTTCGAGGCGGTAGCGTTCGCCGGCCTTGAAGTCGTTGTAGCGCACGGTGAGGTAGCAGATGCGCTCGGTGGGGTCGGTGGTGAAACCACCGGAATACACCTCGAAATCGAAGCGCACCACCAGCTCGTGCTTGCCCGGGGTCACCTGGAAGTAGCGGCCGTCGTTGAGGCGCTTGCCGTCCAGGCGGTCGGCCATGATGGTGCGGCCGGGGGTGATGGTGTAGAGGTCGACCCAGGCCTTGCCGGGGTCGACGGGGGGCAAGGGGCTTGCGCAAGCCCCCAGGGTACTGAGGGCGATCAGCATCATTGGCTGGCGCATGGTGAAACTCCCGCTCGCGGTTCACAGGCCATAAGCATAGCGCCGATCAGGTGCGCTGGCAGCCTGCCGGCTCGCCCTGGCCGATCAGCTTGCGCTGCTGGTCGTACAGCTTCACCCAGGGCCTGAAGCCGATGCTGCCGGCCTGCATCTGGTAACGCTGGCCGGCGTCGAAGCCCTTGAAGGTGAGGTTGAGCTGGCAGTCGCGCCACAGCGGCTCGTCCACCGGGCCGATGTTGCCCGGCGCCACGGCGAACTGGTAGCGCACGGTCAGCTCGTGGCTGCCGGGCTGAACCTGGAAATAGCGGTTGTCGGCCCAGTCGCGCTCGTCCACCTGCACCGCGTGCAGCGAAGTGTTGTCGTGCGCGGCCAGGTCGACCCAGGCCTGGTTCGGGTCCGGGTCGGGCAAGGTGGTACAACCGGACAGCAGCATCAGTGTGCCCACGGCAAACCGGGTACGCATGGCGAAGTTCCCCCTTGGCGAGATAGTCTTGGTGGCATTCGGCCGACAAGCGAGACAGATAGCCTCGATGCATGGACTTTTTCTTTTCAGGCGCACCGGCCGCCCGGCACTCGACCGCGTTTTCACCCGCTTGGTTCCCGTTGCCCTCGGCGCCCTGCTGAGCGGTTGTTCCAGCCTGGGTTACTACGGCCAGCTGGCCGACGGGCAATGGCAGCTGTTGCGGGCCCGCCAGCCGGTGCAGCAGGTGATCGACAACCCCGCCACCACCCCGGTACTGCGCCAGCGCCTGCTGTTCGCCGAGCAGGCGCGGCTATTTGCAAGCCAGCACCTGAAACTGCCGGATAACGGCAGCTACCGGGTGTACGCCGAACTGGGCCGCCCTTATGTGGTGTGGAATGTGTTCGCCACCCCGGAGCTGTCGCTGCAGCCGGTCACCCACTGCTTCCCCATCGCCGGCTGCGTGGCCTATCGCGGCTACTACCAGCCAGGTGCGGCCCGGGGTGCGGCGGCGCTGATGCGCCAGCAGGGCCTGGATGTCTATGTGGGCGGCGTGGAGGCGTACTCGACCCTGGGCTGGTTCGACGACCCGATCCTCTCGAGCATGGTTGGCTGGGGGGACGAGCGCCTGGCCACGGTGATTTTCCATGAGCTGGCGCACCAGCGCTTTTATGTGAAGGACGATACCGAGTTCAACGAGTCGTTCGCCTCGTTCGTCGAGCAGGAAGGCACCCGCCAATGGCGCGCGGCGCGTGGCCTGCCGGCGGCGGTAGATGACGGCGCGGCGCAGCGTGACCAGTTCATCCGGCTGGTGCTGGGCAGCCGTGAGCGGTTGCAGGCGATCTACACCGGGCCCCTGGATCAGGCCGGCAAGCGGGCGGCCAAGCAGGCCGAGTTCGAGCGCCTGCGCAGTGAATACCGTGAGGTGCGCGACCGCGACTGGCAAGGCGACCGGCGTTTTGATGCCTGGGTGTATGCGCCGATGAACAACGCCAAGTTGCTGCCGTTTGGGCTGTATGACCAGTGGGTGCCGGCGTTTTCGCGGTTGTTCGCTGAGGTGGGTGGGGATTGGGAGGGGTTTTATCGGCGGGTTGAGGCGTTGGGTGGAATGCCGATCGAAGAGAGGAAGGCCGTGCTAGGCAAGCTGATGGCAGGTCCATGAGAGGTTGGGGCTGCGTTGCAGCCCTTCGCGGGCAAGCCCGCTCCCACAGGTATTGCGCCGATTTCGGCAGCGCCACCAACCCTGTGGGAGCGGGCTTGCCCGCGAAGGGCCGTAAAGCGGCCCCGAATGTTCAGCCCAGGAACGCCCGGTGCATCTCGGCCAGGGTCTGGAAGTGGAACGCCGGCGCCTCTGCCTCCAGCTCTTCGCGACTACCGAAGCCATAGCCCACCGCCACCGCCTGCAAGCCATTGCTGCGAGCACCGATCAGGTCGTGCTTGCGGTCGCCGATCATCAGGGTCTGCGCCGGGTCCAGCCCTTGTTCATCCAGCAGGTGGCGAATCAGTTCGACCTTGTTGGTGCGGGTGCCGTCCAGCTCGCTGCCGTAGATCACCTTGAAGTGGTGGTCGAAGGCGAAGTGGCGGGCGATTTCGCGGGCGAACTCCCAGGGTTTGGAGGTGGCGATGTACAAGGTGCGGCCCTGGCCGTTGAGGGCCTGCAGCAGCTCCGGCACACCGTCGAACACCTGGTTTTCGTAGAGGCCGGTGACCTTGAAACGCTCGCGGTAGAAGTTCACCGCCTCCCAGGCCTTGGCTTCGTCGAAGCCGTAGAACTGCATGAACGCCTGCAACAGGGGCGGGCCGATGAAGTGCTCCAGGCGCGTCAGGTCCGGCTCGTCGATGCCCAGCTTTGCCAGGGCGTACTGGATCGAACGGGTGATGCCCAGGCGCGGGTCGGTCAGGGTGCCGTCGAGGTCGAAGAGGATGTTTTGCTGGTGCATGTAAAGGGTTCCACTTGAAGTCGTGTGTTGCCTTCTTCGCGGGTAAACCCGCTCCCACAGGGTTTCGCGGAGCCTGTGGGAGCGGGTTTACCCGCGAATGCGGTCATTGCGGTTGGTCGTAGCCTTCGGCCAGGTGCTGGTCCTTGAGCTTGACGTAGTTGCCGGCGGTGTAGGGGAAGAACTTGTGTTCCTGTTCGCTCAGCGGGCGGATCTGCTTCACCGGGCTGCCCATGTACAGGTAGCCGCTGACCAGGCGCTTGCCCGGTGGTACCAGGCTGCCGGCGCCGATGATCACCTCATCCTCGACGATGGCGCCATCCATGATGGTGCTGCCCATGCCGACGAGAATGCGGTTGCCCAGGGTGCAGCCATGCAGCATCACCTTGTGGCCGATGGTCACCTCGTCGCCGATGATCAGCGGGAAGCCGTCGGGGTTGAAGGGGCCGGCGTGGGTAATGTGCAGCACGCTGGCATCCTGCACGCTGGTGCGTGCGCCGATACGGATGCGGTGCATGTCGCCGCGTACCACCGTCAGTGGCCAGATCGAGCTGTCTTCGCCGATCTCGACATCGCCGATGACCACCGCCGAACGGTCGACGAAGGCGCGCGGTCCAACTTTCGGCGTGTGTTCCCGGAACGTCCGAAGGGCCATGATAGTGTTCCTCTGCAATGCCGATAGGCAGGCTGCCTGCTGCGGTCGGCGTCGATTGTAATTAAGATGGTCCCGTGTTTCTCCTGCCAAGGTACCCGAACCGTGAGTGCGAACAACCCGCTGCTGCAGCCCCATGATCTGCCGCCCTTCTCGGCGATCCGCGCCGAGCACGTGCTGCCGGCGATCGAGCAGATCCTTGCCGACAACCGCAAGGCCATCGCCGACATCCTCGAACAGCAGGGCAACAACCCCACCTGGGCCGGCCTGGTGCTGGCCATGGACGAACTCAACGACCGCCTGGGCGCTGCCTGGAGCCCGGTCAGCCACCTCAATGCGGTGTGCAACAGTAAAGAGCTGCGCGAGGCCTACGAATCGTGCCTGCCGGCCCTGAGCGCCTACTCCACCGAAATGGGGCAAAACCGCGCGCTGTTCGCAGCCTATGAAGCCCTGGCCGCGAGCCCCGAAGCCGCAGGCTTCGACGTGGCGCAAAAAACCATCATCGACCACGCCCTGCGCGACTTCCGCCTGTCGGGTATCGACCTGCCGGCCGACAAGCAGCAGCGCTACGCCGAGGTGCAGAGCACCCTCAGCGAGCTGGGCAGCCGTTTCTCCAACCAGCTGCTGGATGCCACCCAGGCCTGGACCAAGCATGTCACCGACGAAGCGCAGCTGGCCGGCCTGACCGACTCGGCCAAGGCGCAGATGGCCGCCGCCGCCCAGGCCAAGGGCCTCGACGGCTGGCTGATCACCCTGGAATTCCCCAGCTACTACGCGGTGATGACCTACGCCAGCGACCGCGCCCTGCGCGAAGAGCTGTACGCCGCCTACTGCACCCGCGCCTCCGACCAGGGCCCGAATGCCGGCCAGTTCGACAACGGCCCGGTGATGGAGCAGATCCTCGACCTGCGCCAGGAACTGGCGGCCCTGCTGGGCTACCCGAACTTCGCCGAGCTGAGCCTGGCCACCAAGATGGCCGAGTCCAGCGACCAGGTGCTGAGCTTCCTGCGCGACCTGGCCAAGCGCAGCAAGCCGTTCGCCGCCCAGGACCTGGAGCAGCTCAAGGCCTATGCCGCCGAGCAAGGCACCCCCGAGCTTGCCAGCTGGGACGCCGGTTATTTCGGCGAGAAGCTGCGCGAGCAACGCTACAGCGTGTCGCAGGAGGCGTTGCGCGCCTACTTCCCGATCGACAAGGTACTGGGTGGGCTGTTCAGCATCGTGCAGCGCCTGTACGGCATCGAAATCACCGAACTGAAAGGCTTCGATGCCTGGCACCCGGACGTGCGCCTGTTCGAAATCAAAGAGCACGGCCAGCACGTCGGGCGCTTCTTCTTCGACCTGTATGCCCGCGCCAACAAGCGTGGCGGTGCCTGGATGGACGGCGCCCGCGACCGTCGCCGCACTGCGGCCGGCGCGCTGCAAAGCCCGGTGGCCAACCTGGTGTGCAACTTCACCCCGGCCGCACCCGGCAAGCCGGCGCTGCTGACCCACGATGAAGTCACCACGCTGTTCCACGAGTTCGGCCATGGCCTGCACCACCTGCTGACCCGTATCGAGCATGCCGGTGTGTCCGGCATCAACGGCGTGGCCTGGGATGCGGTGGAGTTGCCCAGCCAGTTCATGGAGAACTGGTGCTGGGAGCCAGAGGGCCTGGCGCTGATCTCTGGCCACTTTGAGACCGGCGAGCCGCTGCCCCAGGACCTGCTGGACAAGATGCTGGCGGCGAAGAACTTCCAGTCCGGCATGATGATGGTGCGCCAGCTGGAGTTCTCGCTGTTCGACTTCGAACTGCACGCCACCCACGGCGACGGCCGCGGCGTGCTGCAGGTGCTCGAAGGCGTGCGCGACGAGGTGTCGGTGATGCGCCCGCCGGCGTACAACCGCTTCCCCAACAGCTTTGCGCACATCTTCGCCGGCGGTTATGCGGCGGGTTACTACAGCTACAAGTGGGCCGAAGTGCTGTCGGCGGATGCCTTCTCGCGCTTCGAAGAAGAAGGCGTGCTCAATGCCGAGACCGGCCGCGCGTTCCGCGAGGCGATTCTGGCCCGTGGCGGTTCCCGCGAGCCGATGGTGCTGTTCGTCGACTTCCGTGGCCGTGAGCCGTCCATCGATGCACTGTTGCGCCACTGCGGCCTGAGCGAGGGCGCGGCGGCATGAGCGACAAGACCAAGCGGCGCTTCATTGCCGGGGCCGTGTGCCCGGCCTGCAGCGAGATGGACAAGCTGATGATGTGGAACGAGGACGGCGTGCCGCACCGCGAGTGCGTGGCCTGCGGGTTCACCGATACGCTGAACGAACAGGGCCTGTCGGTACCCAAGGAGATCGGCACCCGGGTCAACCAGCTGGCGCCCAAGGCGGCGCCGGCCAAGGTGCAGACTGTGCAGTTTTTCCCCAACCCGAAGCTGAAGAAGCCGCAGGACTGAAGGGCCCTGTAGCGGGAGCAGTTAGCTGTTACTGCCTGTACGGGCCCTATCGCCGGCAAGCCGGCTCCTACAGGGATTACGCCATCCTGTAGGAGCCGGCTTGCCGGCGATGAGGCCAGACCTGCCAAACGGTTGTGGCCTTAAGGCAAAACCCGGATTACTGTATGCACATACAGTAATCCGGGTTTCCCACCATGACGCCTATCCGCGGCCGCGGCACCGCCGACAACCCCCACAACCGCTTTGCCCCGAACATCTCGGTGGCCGAAGACGACGGCTGGTACCAGGAAGTCCCGCTCACCCAGGGCACCGAGGTGCGCATCGAGACGGCGAAAACCATCATCTCGCGCAACACCTCCCCCGACCTCCCCTTCGACCGCTCCATCAACCCCTACCGCGGCTGCGAGCACGGCTGCATCTACTGCTACGCCCGCCCCAGCCACGCCTACTGGGACCTCTCCCCCGGCCTGGATTTCGAAACCAAGCTGATCGCCAAGACCAACGCCGCCGAAGTGCTCGCCCAGCAACTGAGCAAGCCCGGCTACGTGTGCGCGCCGATCAACCTGGGCTCGAACACCGATCCCTACCAGCCCATCGAGCGTGAGCAGCAACTCACCCGGCGCCTGCTGGAGGTGCTGCTACGTTTTCGCCACCCGGTGACCATCGTCACCAAGGGCTCGCTGATACTGCGCGACCTCGACCTGTTGGCCGAGCTCGCCAGCCAGCGCCTGGTGCGGGTGATGATCAGCCTGACCACCCTGGATGACGAGCTCAAGCGCGTGCTCGAGCCCCGGGCGGCGGCACCCAAGGCGCGCTTGCGGGCGATACGAGTGCTGCGCGAGGCCGGGGTGCCGGTGGGCGTGCTGTGCTCGCCGATGATTCCGATGATCAACGACAGCGAGCTGGAGCGCCTGCTGCAGGCCGCCAAGGACGCCGGTGCGCAGAGCGCGGCCTACATGATGCTGCGCCTGCCGCTGGAGGTGGCGCCGCTGTTCGAACAATGGCTGCACGACCACTACCCGCAACGCGCCGCCCATGTGCTCAGCCTGGTGCGTCAGAGCCGTGGTGGTGAGCTGTACGACAGCCGCTTCGGCGCGCGCATGCGCGGTGAAGGGGTGTTCGCCGAGTTGCTGGCGCAACGTTTTGCCAAGGCCTCGCGGCAGTTGGGGTTCGAAGGGCGCGAAGCGTTGGCGCTGGATTGCACGGCGTTCTGCCCGCCGGGTGGGCAGATGGCGTTGTTCTGATGTTTGAGCTCAGCGCAAAAACCTGTAGGAGCGGCTTTAGCCGCGAACACCGGCGCAGCCGGTGCCATGCACCGCGTTGCCTGCTTCGCGGCTAAAGCCGCTCCTACAGGATCGCGTACCTGTAGGTGTCGGTTTGCCAGACAGCACAAAAACAGTTACCCCCGAATACCACTAATGCCACCCAATAAAACCACTACTGGCTATTGGCACTTGATGCTTTTTTGCTATTATCCAATTCCCGCCTTATTCATCTAGAACGCCCGTTCTAGAGCCTGCGCAATTAAGTTTCAGTTAAGTTTTCTTCGCTAGCGTAGGCAATCAGTCCACCGCGGCTGTGATTAATTACCTGTGCGTGTCATCTAAATTCTCGCATAGCCATAATCTTTCCCCGGTAACATGGAACGTACCAACAAACCGCCAAGAGGATGAATCATGCCCGTCAAGGACCCTACCAAGGCCGTCCCGGCTGCACCCGCCGAAAGCGCCGATGCTGCCATGAAGCATATCGTCGACGGCTTCCTGCGGTTCCACACCGAAGTCTTCCCCGAGCAGCAAGAGCTGTTCAAGAAGCTGGCCACCGCGCAAAAGCCCCGCGCGATGTTCATCACCTGTGCCGACTCGCGCATCGTTCCCGAGCTGATCACCCAAAGCTCGCCGGGCGACCTGTTCGTTACCCGTAACGTGGGTAACGTGGTACCGCCTTACGGCCAGATGAACGGCGGTGTTTCCAGCGCCATCGAATACGCGGTGCTGGCCCTGGGCGTGCATCACATCATCATCTGCGGCCACTCCGACTGCGGCGCCATGCGCGCGGTGCTCAACCCGCATTCGCTGGACAAGATGCCGACCGTTTCCGCCTGGCTGCGCCACGCCGAAGTGGCCCGTACCGTGGTCGAGGACAACTGCTCCTGCGGCAGCGAGCACGAAAGCATGCAGCTGGTGACCAAGGAAAACGTCATCGCCCAGTTGCACCACCTGCGCACCCACCCGTCGGTGGCCTCGCGCCTGGCCGCAGGCCAACTGCACATCCACGGCTGGCTGTACGACATCGAAACCAGCCAGATCGAAGCCTACGACGCCGCCAGCGACAGCTTCATGCCGCTGGTCGCAGGCCAGCCGATCCCCAGCGCCACTCCGAGAGGCCGCTACTAAGCGACCCGTTCTGCTTTAGCAAAACCTTGATAGCCGGCTGCACCCACTGGGTGCGGCGCGGCCTTCGCCTGCCTTGAATTTCCCTGATTGGCTTGCTGGCAAACCTGCTGGCGGCCCGCCCGTGGGCGCAATTCAGGGTTCCCCGTGCTGGCGGCCAGCGGACCGGCCGCAATCAAAAATGGAGCGTCATGGTGAACAAGACACAGATCAAAGCGGCACTGCCGCGTGAGTTGCTGGCTTCGGTGGTGGTTTTCCTCGTTGCCCTGCCCTTGTGCATGGGCATCGCCATCGCCTCGGGCATGCCGCCGGCCAAGGGCCTGATCACCGGCATCATCGGCGGCCTGGTGGTGGGTTTCATGGCTGGCTCGCCGCTGCAGGTCAGCGGCCCGGCGGCAGGCCTTGCGGTGCTGGTGTTCGAGCTGGTGCGCCAGCACGGCATGGCCATGCTCGGGCCGATTTTGCTGCTGGCGGGGTTGCTGCAACTGCTGGCCGGGCGCTTGCGCCTGGGCTGCTGGTTCCGCGTCACTGCGCCGGCTGTGGTGTACGGCATGCTCGCCGGTATTGGCGTGCTGATCGTGCTGTCCCAGGTGCATGTGATGTTCGACACCGCGCCGCAGCCTTCGGGTGTGGATAACCTGCTGGGCTTCCCCGCCACCCTGGCGGCGGCGCTGCCCATCGAGAGCCCGGGGGCTGGCTGGCAGGCTGGCGCCCTGGGGCTGGGGACCATTGCCATCATGTGGGGCTGGGAGCGTTTGCGCCCGCAGCGCTTGAGGTTCATCCCCGGCGCCTTGCTGGGGGTGGCGGCGATGACCGCCATCAGCCTGTGGCTGGCGCTGCCGGTGAACCGGGTGCAGGTGCCGGCGGACCTGTCCGAAGCCATCGACTGGTTGCGCCCGGACGACCTGCTCAAGCTGGCCGACCCGACCCTGCTGGTGGCGGCCTTCGCCCTGGCCTTCATCGCTAGTGCCGAAACCCTGCTGTCGGCCGCTGCTGTGGACCGCATGCACAGCGGCCAGCGTTCGGACTTCGACCGTGAGCTGTCGGCCCAGGGTATCGGCAACATGCTTTGCGGCGTGCTCGGTGCTCTGCCCATGACCGGGGTGATCGTACGCAGCTCGGCCAATGTGCAGGCCGGCGCGCAAACCCGCGCCTCGGCGATTCTGCACGGTGTGTGGCTGCTGGCGTTCGTGGTGGTATTGAGCAGCGTGCTGCAGCAGATTCCGGTGGCGAGCCTGGCCGGGGTGCTGGTGTACACCGGGGTGAAGCTGGTGGATTTCAAGGCGTTCCGCGGCCTGGGCCGCTACGGGCGCATGCCGATGTTCACCTATGCGGCGACAGCCCTGGCGATCATCTTCACCGACCTGTTGACCGGTGTGCTGCTGGGCTTTGCCCTGACCTTGCTGAAGCTTGCGCTGAAGGCGGCGCGGTTGAAGATCAACCTGGTGGAACTGGCCAAGCCGGGGCACATGGAACTGCGCCTGAGCGGCGCGGCGACTTTCCTCAAGGTACCGGCGCTGACCCAGGTGCTGGGCACTGTGCCGGCCGGGACCACGTTGCATGTGCCGCTGAGCAACCTGAGCTACATCGACCATTCCTGCCTGGAGCTCTTGGAGGACTGGGGGCGCAGCGGTGCGGCCAATGGCTCGCGGCTGGTACTCGAGCAGCGGCGGTTGAAGCGCCGGGTCGAGGGAAGGTTGCGCACGACGGCCGGGGTTGGGTTTTAGGCTTCAGATCATTGGGGCCGCTTTGCGGCCCCGGCGATCTTGAATAGAACTCAGGCCGACTGGCCCAACTCCACCCCCAGCTGGCGCGACAGGCACGGCCAGCGTTTCCAGGCGGCCCCGGTTTGCGGGCTGCTGAGCTTGTCGCGGTAGGTTTCCACCGACTCCACGGCAAAGCTTTCGTCATCGAGCATCTCGTCCACCGAGTGGTGCACCACTTCATCGAGCTGGTTGGCGAAGGTTTCGCCGATCAGCTGGTGGGCGATCAGGTTGGCCACGGTGGTGTCCACCGGGATCAGCGGCTGCTGGAAGTGACGGATGTACAGGTCGTTGACTTCCTCCACCAGACGGTGCGCCAGGTAGGCCTCGTCCAGCAGGCAATCCAGGCCGACATGCCCGGCCATCACGCTGGGCGGCTGCAGGAAGTAGGCTTCGGCGATTTTCAGCACCGGCTTGATCTGCGATTCGATGCCGGCTTCCCGCGCAACGTTGTGTGCGGCTTCGAGCAGCTCGGGCACTTCGTTGATGTAGGCGCTGACGAAGCGCTCCAAGGTTCCCTGGGCGTCCTGCTGGGGGAGTTGAATCGAGGGGTGAAGGTGCGGCACTTGTTGTTCGAGGCGGGTTTTCAGTTGGCCTGTGCGGCTCTCGTGTTGATGGGCTTGGCTAATCTGCTCGCGTACAGCAGCGATGTTCATGACAACTCCAGGGACAAGGCGTTACAAACGGAAGACACTAAGTTAGCTCGGTATACGGAATACCTAAGACGCATTTGTTATAACCCGGTCACAGCTGTAGGAAATCGGTTATATCAATGTGCCATTACTGCGCCGCAGCCCAGCTAGCACGCGGGTTCCAGAGCAAACGTTTGGTTTGGTTAAGATGATTTCATACCCCGCGTTGCGCGCCATTGGTCGGTGTCTATACTCCGCTTGAAACGTGATTCGTTGATGAGGCCCGACTGCCTTAAGCAGGGGGCTCGGTCGTCGAAGCCAGGCAGTCTTGGCCACCGTTCCCCCCTTTGTCGTAGCAGGTCGTCCACGCCTCCGGGACAACAAGAACGATAAGGGGAACCCGCAATGATGCGACATCCACATGTCTGGATGGGCCTCCTGCTGTGGTCGGTGTTCGGTCAGGCACACGCCGCATGGACCGTGAACATGGCACCCGGGGCGACGGACGTCTCCCACGCCGTGTTCGACCTGCACATGACCATCTTCTGGATCTGCGTGATCATCGGCGTCGTGGTGTTCGGCGCGATGTTCTGGTCGATGGTGGTCCATCGCCGCTCCACCGGCCAGCAGCCTGCGCATTTCCACGAGCACACCTGGGTGGAAATCCTCTGGACCGTGGTGCCCTTCCTGATCCTGGTGGCCATGGCCATCCCGGCGACGAAAACCCTGATCGACATCTACGACGCCAGCGAATCGGACATCGATATCCAGGTCACCGGCTACCAGTGGAAGTGGCACTACAAGTACCTGGGCCAGGACGTGGAGTTCTTCAGCAACCTGGCCACCCCCGCCGAGCAGATCCACAACAAGGCGCCGAAGGATGAGCACTACCTGCTGGAAGTCGACCAGCCGCTGGTGCTGCCGGTGGGGGCCAAGGTGCGCTTTCTGGTGACCGCAGCCGACGTGATCCATTCCTGGTGGGTGCCGGCCTTCGCGGTCAAGCGCGACGCCATCCCGGGCTTTGTCAACGAAGCCTGGACCCGCATCGAGAAGCCCGGCATCTACCGCGGCCAGTGCACCGAGCTGTGCGGCAAGGACCACGGCTTCATGCCGGTGGTGGTCGAGGTCAAGAGCAAGGCCGACTACGACACCTGGCTGGCCGAGCGCAAGGCGGAAGCGGCCAAGCTCAAGGAGCTGACCAGCAAGGAATGGACCCTCGAAGAGCTGGTGGAACGCGGCGACAAGGTTTACCACACCACCTGCGTGGCCTGTCACCAGGCCGAAGGCCAGGGCCTGCCGCCTATGTTCCCGGCGCTCAAGGGCTCGAAGATCGCCACCGGGCCGAAGGAAGGCCATTTGAGCATCGTCTTCCACGGCAAGCCCGGCACCGCCATGGCCGCGTTCGGCAAGCAGCTCTCGGAAGTCGATATCGCCGCCGTGGTGACCTACGAGCGCAACGCCTGGGGCAACAACAAGGGCGACATGGTCACGCCGAAAGACGTGCTGGCGCTGAAACAGGCAGAAGCGCAATGAACCGCGGCCAGAGTGCAGGAGACAGGACATGAGTGCAGTGATCGACGACCACAGCCATGACCACGCCCACGGCCCGGCCAAGGGCCTGATGCGCTGGGTGCTGACCACCAACCACAAGGACATCGGCACCCTGTACCTGTGGTTTGCCTTCAGCATGTTCCTGCTGGGCGGCTCGTTCGCCATGGTGATCCGCGCAGAATTGTTCCAGCCGGGGCTGCAGATCGTGGAGCCGGCGTTCTTCAACCAGATGACCACCATGCACGGGCTGATCATGGTGTTCGGCGCGGTGATGCCGGCCTTCGTCGGGCTGGCCAACTGGATGATCCCGCTGATGATCGGCGCGCCGGACATGGCCCTGCCGCGAATGAACAACTTCAGCTTCTGGCTGTTGCCGGCGGCCTTCCTGCTGCTGGTCTCGACCCTGTTCAGCCCGGGCGGGGGGCCGAACTTCGGCTGGACCTTCTACGCGCCGCTGTCGACCACCTATGCGCCGGCCAGCGTGACCTTCTTCATCTTTGCCATCCACCTGATGGGCATCAGCTCGATCATGGGCGCGATCAACGTGATCGCCACCATTCTCAACCTGCGCGCCCCGGGCATGACCCTGATGAAAATGCCGCTGTTCGTCTGGACCTGGCTGATCACCGCGTTCCTGTTGATTGCAGTGATGCCGGTGCTGGCCGGCGTGGTGACCATGATGCTGATGGACATCCACTTCGGCACCAGCTTCTTCAGTGCCGCAGGCGGCGGTGACCCGGTGTTGTTCCAGCACGTGTTCTGGTTCTTCGGCCACCCCGAGGTGTACATCATGATCCTGCCGGCCTTTGGTGCGGTCAGCTCGATCATCCCGGCGTTCTCGCGCAAGCCGCTGTTCGGCTACACCTCGATGGTGTACGCCACCGGGGCCATCGCGTTTTTGTCGTTCATCGTCTGGGCCCACCACATGTTCGTGGTCGGCATCCCGGTGGTGGGCGAGCTGTTCTTCATGTACGCCACCATGCTGATCGCCGTGCCCACCGGGGTGAAGGTGTTCAACTGGGTCAGCACCATGTGGGAGGGCTCGCTGACCTTCGAGGCGCCGATGCTGTTCGCCATCGCCTTCGTCATCCTGTTCACCATCGGCGGCTTCTCCGGGCTGATGCTGGCCATCGCCCCGGCCGACTTCCAGTACCACGACACCTACTTCGTGGTGGCGCACTTCCACTACGTGCTGGTGCCCGGGGCGATTTTCGGCATCTTTGCCTCGGCCTACTACTGGCTGCCCAAGTGGACCGGGCACATGTACGACGAAACCCTGGCCAAACTGCACTTCTGGCTGTCGTTCATCGGCATGAACATGGCCTTCTTCCCCATGCACTTCGTCGGCCTGGCCGGCATGCCGCGGCGCATCCCCGACTACAACCTGCAGTTTGCCGACTTCAACATGATTTCCTCGATCGGCGCCTTCCTGTTCGGCGCCACCCAGGTGTTCTTCCTGTTCATCGTCATCAAGTGCATCCGCGGCGGCGCGCCGGCCCCGGCCAAGCCCTGGGATGGCGCCGACGGGCTGGAGTGGACGGTGCCGTCGCCGGCGCCCTACCACACCTTCCAGACCCCGCCGGACGTGAAGTAGGAGGCTGAAGATGTCGTTGAACCGCCTGGTCACCCGGCTGTTGATGCTGACGGTGGTGATGTTCGCCTTCGGCTTTGCCCTGGTGCCGATCTACGACGTGATGTGCAGGGCCTTCGGCATCAACGGCAAGACCGGTGGGCAGTACGAGGGCAGCCAGGTCAGCGACCCGAGCCGCGCGGTGCGGGTGCAGTTCATGTCGACCAACGCCGGTGACATGAGCTGGGAGTTCCACTCCACCGCCGACCAGATCGAGGTCAACCCGGGGGCGGTGAACCAGATGATCTTCATCGCCCGCAACCCGACCAAACACCCCATGAGCGCCCAGGCCATCCCCAGCATTACCCCGGCTGAGGCGGCGGCGTATTTTCACAAGACCGAATGCTTCTGCTTCACCCAGCAGGTGCTGCAGCCCGGCGAGCGCATCGAGATGCCGGTGCGCTTCATCGTCGACCGCGACCTGCCGGCCTCGGTGAAACACCTGACCCTGGCCTACACCCTGTTCGACATCACCGCTCGCCACCCGCCAGTCGCCCCTGCCGCGACCCAGGCCGCCCGTTGAGGGAAGGAGAACCGCCATGGCAAGCCACGAGCACTACTACGTCCCGGCGCAGAGCAAGTGGCCGATCATTGCCACGATCGGCCTGTTCATCACCGTGTTCGGCCTGGGCACCTGGTTCAACGACCTCAAGGCCGGCCACCCCGAATCCCACGGGCCGCTGATCTTCTTCGTCGGCGGGCTGTTTTTGGCGTACATGCTGTTCGGCTGGTTCGGTGCGGTGATCAAGGAGAGCCACGCCGGGCTGTACAGCGCGCAGATGGACCGCTCGTTCCGCTGGGGCATGAGCTGGTTCATCTTCTCCGAGGTGATGTTCTTCATGGCCTTCTTCGGCGCGCTGTTCTACGTGCGGGTGCTGGCCGGGCCGTGGTTGGGCGGTGAAGGGCACAAGGGCGTGGCACACATGCTGTGGCCGAACTTCGAGTTCGTCTGGCCGCTGCTGCACACCCCCGACCCGAAACTCTTCCCGCCGCCCAAGGAGGTGATCAACCCGTGGCACCTGCCGCTGATCAACACCATCCTGCTGGTGAGCTCCAGCGTCACCGTGACCATCGCCCACCATGCCCTGCGCAAGGGCCATCGCGGCGCGCTGAAGCTGTGGCTGGGGCTGACCATTCTGCTGGCGCTGGGCTTTTTGGCGCTGCAGGCCTACGAGTACCACGAGGCCTACACCCAGCTGGGGCTGACCCTGGGGTCGGGCATCTATGGCGCGACCTTCTTCATGCTCACGGGCTTCCATGGGGCGCACGTGACCCTAGGTACGATAATCCTGTTCGTGATGCTGTGCCGGGTGCTGCGCGGGCATTTCGAGCCGGACAAGCACTTTGGTTTTGAAGCAGCCACCTGGTATTGGCACTTCGTCGATGTGGTGTGGGTGGGGCTCTTTATCTTCGTGTACGTGCTTTGAAGGTCAACACGGCCCTTTGTGTAGGAGCGGCCTTGCCGGGGCGCCGTCCGGTCGAGATGGGCTGCGCAGCAGCCCCGGCAATCTTTGCGGCGAAGCTGAGACCTTGGGGCCGCTACGCGCCCCATCGTGACACAAGGCCGCTCCTACAGGGGGGGCAGTAATGCTTCAAAACGGCGCGTGGGACACCAGCTGCCCGCTGATGAACCCCCAGGCCACCAGCCCGACGGTCAGGGCAGCCAGGGTTACACGCACGGTGAGGGCTTTGAGCAGCCGGGTCGAGTTTTCGTCGTCCTTGACCAGAAACACCAGGCCACTGAACAGGCTGGCAATCGTGGCCAACAGCATCAGGACAATCGCGGCCTTGAGCATGGCGCTACTCCGGGGGGATGCGGTGATGTGGATAAGTATAGCGAGGCGCCCGTGAGGCCGTTTCGCCCAGGCTGGGTTCCGACCCTGGTGGTGCTTGCGCTGCTGCCGGGGCTGATCGCCCTTGGCTGCTGGCAGCTCGGCCGCGCCGATGAAAAGCGCGCGCTGATGGACGCCTACACCGAGCGCCAGCTGGAGGCGCCGGTGGCGGCGGCGCAGCTTGGGCAATTGCCTGATCCTGCTTTTTACCCCGTGCACTTGTACGGCCGTTTCGACGCTGAACACAGCCTGCTGCTGGACAACCAGATGCGCGACGGCAAGGCCGGTGTAGAGCTGCTGCAACCCTTCCATGACCAGGCCAGCGGCCAGTGGCTGCTGGTCAACCGTGGCTGGCTGCCCTGGCCCGACCGACGCATTCCGGTGCGCTTCGACACCCCGGCCCAGCCGCTGGCGCTGGATGCCACGGTGTACGTCGCCCCCGGCAAGACCTTCCAGCTGCACCCCGACCCCGAAGGCGGCCAGTGGCCGCACCTGCTGACCGCCATCGACCCGGCCGGCCTGTGGCTGCAACTGGGCCGCGAGGGTTTTGCCTTTGAGCTGCGCCTGCAAGCAGGCCCGGCCAGCTACCGGCTGGACTGGCCGGTGGTTGCCATGGGCGCGGAAAAGCACCTGGGTTACGCCACCCAGTGGTTCGCCCTGGCCACCACGCTGGTGCTGCTCTACCTGTACTTCGGTTGGCACAGACACAACAAGGAGAACCGCCATGGCCGCCGCCACCACCCCGCTGAACGTGCCTGAGGGCCGCAGGGCCCGCGGGCGCCTGCAACTGCTGCTGATTCTGCTGGTGGTGCTGGGGCCGATGGTCCTCGCCACCTGCATGTACAAGCTGGGTTTCTGGGTGCCCGACGGGCGCAGCTACCACGGCGAGATGATCGGCACCGGCCAGGGCCGCGCGGATATCGGCATCGACGGCCAGGATCAGCGCTGGCAACTGCTGGTCAGCGCCCCCGAGGCCTGCGCCGCGGACTGCCGGCAGCTGGTGTACCTGGCCCGGCAGATCCAGGTTGGCCTGGGCCGTGATGCCAGCCGTGCCAGCCATGCCCTGGCTGCCGCCCAGCCGCTGGATGCCGACTACCAGGCGCTGTTGGGCCGCGAATACCCGCAGTTGCAGCGCTACGGCCTGGACGCCCAGCGCTACCGCCAGGGCGTCAGCGAGCCCGGCCCGCAGCTGTGGATCGTCGACCCCCACGGCAACCTGGTGCTGCGCTACGACGCCAAGGTCAACGGCAAGCAGGTGCTGGACGACCTGCGCCACCTGCTCAAACTGTCCAACATCGGCTAGCTGATCACTCATCCCTGTGGGAGCGGGCTTGCCCGCGAATCAGGCGACGCGGTGTTCGCTGAATCAAAGAGCTGTGAGTTGCTGCAAAGGAGCCTGCCATGCCCAGACCTGGATACCGACTCGCTGTGTGTGCCACCCTGCTGGCGCTGGTGGTGGTGCTGCTCGGCGCCTACACCCGCCTGACCCACGCCGGCCTCGGTTGCCCCGACTGGCCCGGTTGCTACGGCTTCATCAGCGTGCCCAAGACCGAGGTACAACTGGCCCATGCCGAGCTGCACTTCCCCGAGCACCCGGTGGAAGCCGCCAAGGGCTGGGCCGAAATGGTCCACCGCTATTTTGCCGGCACCCTGGCCTTGGTGATCGCCCTGCTGGCCTGGCAGGCGCTGCGCCGGCATGCCCGTGACGGCCAGCCCTACCGCCTGCCGCTGTTGCTGCTGGCTGTTGTGCTGGCCCAGGCGGCGTTCGGCATGTGGACGGTGACCCTCAAGCTGTGGCCGCAGGTGGTCACCGCGCACCTGCTCGGCGGGTTCACCACGCTGAGCCTGCTGTTCCTGCTATCACTGCGTCTATCCCGGGCCTTTGCGCCGCTGCCCAAGCTGCCGTTGAGCCTGCGCCGGATCGCCGCGCTGGCACTGCTGGTGGTGATCGGGCAGATCGCCCTGGGCGGTTGGGTGAGTGCCAACTACGCGGCGGTGGCCTGTATCGACCTGCCCACCTGCCACGGCCAATGGTGGCCGGCAGCGGACTTCAGCAATGGCTTCCATCTCACCCAGCATGTCGGCCCCAACTACCTGGGCGGGCAGTTGGACAGCGATGCGCGCACGGCCATCCATATCAGCCACCGGCTCGGCGCGCTGGCGGTCACGGCGGTGTTGCTGCTGCTCAGCTTCAAGCTGCACCGCCACGGCCTGCCTGGCCTGGGGCGGCTGGTGCTGCTGGCGCTGGGCGTGCAACTGAGCCTGGGCGTCAGCAATGTGCTGCTGCACCTGCCACTGGCCGTGGCGGTGGCGCACAACGCCGGCGGCGCCTTGCTGCTGCTGAGCATGGTGCTGGTGAACTACCGCATCCGCGTGGTCGACAAGGTGCGTGTGGGCCTGGGCTGGCGGTTGCGGCCGATCACCCCCGTGGGCATTTCCCATCACATGAGGAACGATTCGTGGCGACGCTTCTGAGCACCCAGAGCCAGCGCGCCGGGTGGCGCGACTATGTGGAGCTGACCAAACCCAAGGTGGTGCTGTTGATGCTGATCACCTCGCTGGTGGGCATGTTCCTCGCCACCCGCGCGGGGGTCGCCTGGAGCGTGCTGCTGTTCGGCAACCTGGGCATTGGCCTGTGTGCCGGCGCGGCGGCGGCGGTCAACCACGTGGTGGACCGGCGCATCGATGCGTTGATGGCCCGCACCCACAAGCGCCCGTTGGCCCAGGGCCGGGTGGCACCCGTGCCGGCGCTGGCTTTCGCCCTGCTGCTGGCGCTGGCCGGCATGGCTCTGCTGCTGGCCTTCACCAACCCCCTTGCGGCCTGGCTGACCCTGGCGTCCTTGCTGGGTTATGCGGTGCTCTACACCGGCTATCTCAAGCGGGCCACGCCGCAGAACATCGTGATCGGCGGCCTGGCCGGCGCCGCGCCGCCGCTGCTGGGTTGGGTGGCGGTGAGCGGGCATGTGAGTGCCGAGCCCTTGCTGCTGGTGCTGATCATCTTCGCCTGGACCCCACCGCACTTCTGGGCCCTGGCCATTCACCGCAAGGCCGAGTACGCCAAGGCCGATATTCCGATGCTGCCGGTGACCCACGGCGAGCGCTACACGGCCCTGCACATTCTGCTGTACACCCTGATATTGCTGGCGGTGAGCCTGCTGCCGTACGCCATCCACATGAGCGGCCCGCTGTACCTGGCCTGCGCCCTGGGGTTGGGGCTGCGCTTCCTGCACTGGGCCTGGGTGTTGTACCGTGGCAGCCGGCCGCACGCGGCGATCGGCACGTTCAAGTACTCTATCGGCTACCTGTTCGCCCTGTTCATCGCCCTGCTCGTTGACCACTACCTGTTGCTGAACCTATGACCCGAACCCAGAAAACCGTATTCATCCTCGTTGCCCTGGTCGCGCTGATCATGGGCCTGACCGTCAACAAGGTGCTCAATGACCGCGGCCAGCTCAACCCTACCGAGCTGATCGACGCCGGCATCATCCTGCTGCCGCAAAGCCGCACGGTGCCGGATGTGAAGATGACCGACCAGAACGGCCAGCCGCTGGAGCTGGACCAGCTCAAGGGCAAGTGGTCGTTATTGTTCTTCGGTTACACCTACTGCCCGGACATCTGCCCGACCACCCTCGCCCAGCTGCGCCAGGTGAAGAGCGAGCTGCCCAAGGAGGCCATCGAGCGCCTGCAGGTGGTGCTGGTGAGCGTGGACCCGAACCGTGACACGCCGAACCAGCTCAAGCAGTACCTGGGCTATTTCGACAAGGATTTCGTCGGGGTGGCGGGGACTATCGAAGACACCCAGAAGCTGGCCAACGGCCTGAGCATTCCGTTCATCCCGGCGGACACCAGCAAGCCGGGCTACACCGTGGACCACAGCGGCAACCTGGCCATCGTCGGCCCGGACGGGCGCCAGCGCGGGTTCATCCGTGCGCCGTTCAACAACCAGAAGCTGGTGGCGCAATTGCCGGGGCTGGTCAAGCGCGATTGAGCAGGCCGTAAAAGCTTCGCGGGTAAACCCGCTCCCACAGGTTATGCGCATAACCTGTGGGAGCGGGTTTACCCGCGAAGAATCCAGCGCGATGTTGCGGCTTAGAACGCCGGCACTACAGCGCCTTTGTACTTCTCGTTGATGAACTGCTTCACCTCAGGCGAGTGCAGCGCAGCGGCGAGCTTTTGCATGGCATCGGAGTCCTTGTTGTCCGGGCGGGCAACCAGGATGTTCACGTAAGGCGAATCGCTGCCTTCGATGGCCAGGGCGTCCTTTTCAGGGTTGAGCTTGGCTTCCAGCGCGTAGTTGGTGTTGATCAGGGCGGCATCGACCTGGGTCAGCACGCGCGGGATGGTGGCCGCTTCCAGCTCACGGAACTTCACGCCTTTGGGGTTCTCGGCAACATCCTTTACGGTGGACAGGATGTTCTTGTTGTCCTTGAGCTTGATCACGCCGGCCTTGTCCAGCAGCAGCAGCGCGCGGCCGCCGTTGGTGGCGTCGTTGGGGATGACCACGGTGGCGCCGGAAGGCAGCTCGTCGAGCTTCTTGACCTTGGCCGAGTACACGCCCAGCGGCTCGATGTGCACGCCGGCAACGCTTACCAGGTTGGTGCCCTTGGCCTTGTTGAACTCATCCAGGTACGGCTGGTGCTGGAAGAAGTTGGCGTCCAGGCGCTTTTCGGCAACCTGCACGTTGGGCTGGATGTAGTCGGTGAATTCCTTGACCTTCAGCTCCACGCCTTGTTTGGCCAACTGCGGTTTGACGAAGTTGAGGATTTCGGCGTGCGGCACCGGGGTGGCGGCGACGGTCAGGGTGTCGGCGTGGGCCGAGAAGGCCGCGACAGCGGCGACGACAGCAAGCAGCTTCTTCATTGATCACTCCTTGTGAGGGCCGCGACGGCCCCCGAACGGGTCGGCCGGGCCGACCCCATTGGGGTTACTTACGGGAATAGTGCACGACCAGTTTGTCGCCGACGCTTTGCAGTACTTGAACCAGCAGCAGCAACAGCACCACGGTGACCACCATCACGTCGGTCTGGAAACGCTGGTAACCGAAGCGGATGGCCAGGTCGCCCAGGCCGCCGGCGCCCACCACACCGGCCATGGCGGTGTAGGACACCAGGGTGATGGCGGTGACGGTGATGGCGGCGAAGATGCCCGGGCGGGCCTCGGGCAGCAGCGCGTTGGTGATGATCTGGCGGGTGGTGGCACCCATCGACTGGGTGGCTTCGATGATGCCGCGGTCCACTTCACGCAGGGCGGTTTCGACCAGGCGTGCGAAGAACGGCGTGGCACCCACCACCAGCGGCGGGATGGCACCGGCCACGCCCAGCGAGGTGCCGGTGATCAGCACGGTGACCGGGATCATCACGATCAGCAGGATGATGAACGGCAGCGAGCGCAGGATGTTCACCACCAGCGACAGCAGCGCGTACACGCCCTTCTGTTCGAACATCTGCCGCGGCCCGCAGAGGAACAGCAGCACGCCCAGCGGCAGGCCCAGCAGCACGGTGAAGAACAGCGAGCCGAACAGCATGATCATGGTGTCGATGGTGGCCAGCCAGATTTCGGCCCAGTCGACGTTGGCGAAGAAATTCAGGGCGTCCATCAACGCAGTACCTCCATATGTACGTCAGCTGCCTTGAAGCGGGCGAACGCCGCTTCCATGTCCCCGCCGATCAGGGCGAGGGTGAGCTGGCCATAGGGGACATCCTTGATGCGGTCGATACGCCCGGCGAGGATGCTGTAGTCGACGCCGGTTTCGCGGGCCACGGTGCCCAGCAGCGGCGCGTAGGTGGCGTCGCCCTGGAAGGTCAGGCGCACGATGCGCCCTGGCACGTGGGCGAAGTCGTCACGCTGCTCGCCTTCGTCGACCTGCTCGTCTTCCTGCACGAAGCGCTTGGTGGTGGGGTGCTGCGGGTGCAGGAACACCTCGGCCACCGGGCCTTGCTCGACGATGCGGCCTGCGTCCATCACCGCCACGCGGTCGCAGACCCGGCGGATCACGTCCATCTCGTGGGTGATCAGCACGATGGTCAGCTTCAACTCACGGTTGATCTCGGCCAGCAGTTGCAGCACCGAAGCGGTGGTTTGCGGGTCGAGGGCGCTGGTGGCTTCGTCGCACAGCAGGATCTTCGGGTTGGTGGCCAGGGCGCGGGCAATGCCCACGCGCTGTTTTTGCCCGCCCGAGAGCTGCGCCGGGTATTTTTTGGCGTGGTCGTGCAGGCCGACACGCTTGAGCAACTGCATGACGCGGTCGTCGATCTGCGCGCGGGACAGCTCGCCGGCCAGCACCAGCGGCAGCGCGACGTTATCGGCAACGGTCTTGGAGGCCAGCAGGTTGAAGTGCTGGAAGATCATCCCGACCTGCTGGCGGAAGCTGCGCAGCTGATTGGCGTCGAAGCCGGTGACGTCTTCGCCGTCGACGATGATCTTGCCCCCGGTGGGGTTCTCGAGGCGGTTGATCAGGCGCAGCAAGGTGCTCTTGCCGGCGCCGGAGTGGCCGATCAGGCCGAACACCTGGCCATCTTCGATGGTGAGGCTGGTCGGGTTCAGGGCCGGAATGTCCCTACCGGCGACGCGGTAGGTCTTGTGGACGTTTTGAAACTCGATCACTGAGCGAACCTTGTGGGGCGCATGGAATGTGGGCCAGCGGTTAGCCGGGGTCGCGCATTTTAGCCTTTTCCAATAGCTGTTCTTAGCATTTATTTCGTAACCGTCCAATCCGTTGGGCATAACGCGACAACCGGTAATCCTGATTGAACGCTCGCCAAGGCCTCCCAGTCACTACTTGAACAAGCCCGCCCACGGGCAGCCTGAAGACTGATGAGGAGAACCGAACATGGCCAGCAAGAAAGCGCCCGAGCCACGCCAGAGCCAGGCCGCCGGCAGCGACACCCCCGACCGGGCCAACAGCAACGCCAAGCTGCAAAGCCTGGAACCCTTTCGCAGCGACGCCACCGGCCAGGCCCTGCGCACCAATCAGGGCGTGAAGGTGGCCGACAACCAGAACTCGCTCAAGGCTGGAGCCCGCGGCCCGTCGCTGCTCGAAGACTTCATCATGCGCGAGAAGATCACCCACTTCGACCATGAGCGCATCCCTGAACGCATCGTCCATGCCCGCGGCACCGGCGCCCACGGCTACTTCCAGAGCTACGGCTGCCACGCCGAGCTGAGCAAAGCCGGCTTTTTGCAAGATCCAGAGAAGATCACCCCGGTGTTCGTGCGCTTTTCCACCGTGCAGGGCCCGCGTGGCTCGGGCGATACGGTACGTGACGTGCGCGGTTTTGCGGTGAAGTTCTACACCGACGAGGGCAACTTCGACCTGGTGGGCAACAACATGCCGGTGTTTTTCATTCAGGATGCGATCAAGTTCCCCGACTTCGTGCATGCGGTGAAACCCGAGCCGCACAACGAGATGCCCACCGGCGGCTCGGCCCATGACACCTTCTGGGACTTTGTTTCCTTGGTGCCGGAGTCGGCGCACATGGTCATCTGGGCCATGTCCGACCGTGCCATACCGCGCAGCCTGCGCATGATGGAAGGCTTTGGCGTGCATACCTTCCGCCTGGTCAACGCCCAGGGGGTGGCCAGCTTCGTCAAGTTCCACTGGAAGCCGCGCCAGGGCGTGCATTCGGTGCTGTGGGACGAGGCGCAGAAACTGGCCGGCAAGGACACCGACTACCACCGCCGCGACCTGTGGGACGCCATCGAGACCGGGCATTACCCGGAATGGGAGCTGGGTGTGCAGGTGGTACCCGAGGCCGACGAGCACAGGTTCGACTTCGACCTGCTCGACCCCACCAAGCTGATCCCCGAGGAGCTGGTGCCGGTGACGCCGCTGGGCAAGATGGTGCTCAACCGCAACCCGGACAACTTCTTCGCCGAGGTTGAGCAGGTGGCGTTCTGCCCCGGGCATATCGTGCCGGGCATCGATTTCAGCAATGACCCGCTGCTGCAGGGCCGGCTGTTCTCCTACACCGACACGCAAATCAGCCGCCTGGGCGGGCCGAACTTCCACGAGATCCCGATCAACCGCCCGGTGGCGCCCAACCACAGCAGCCAGCGCGATGCCATGCACCGCATGACCATCGACAAGGGCCGCGCCTCGTATGAGCCCAATTCCATCGACGGCGGCTGGCCGCAGGAGACCCCGCCGGCAGCGCAGGATGGCGGCTTCGAGAGCTACCAGGAGCGCATCGACGCGCACAAGATCCGCCAGCGCAGTGAGTCGTTCGGCGAGCACTTCTCCCAGGCGCGGCTGTTCTTCCAGAGCATGAGCGCGCACGAGCAGCAGCACATCATCAAGGCCTACAGCTTCGAGCTGGGCAAGGTGGAGCGCGAGGCGATCCGGGCGCGGCAGGTGAACGAGATCCTGGCCAACATCGACCTCAAGCTGGCAGCGGCGGTGGCGGCCAACCTGGGCTTGCCGGCACCCAAGGCCGGAACGGTCAAGGTAAAAGGCAGCAAGCCTGCGCAGTCAAAGGCCTTGAGCCAAATGAACCACCCCGGCGACATCGGCATCAGCGGGCGCAAGATCGCCGTGCTGGTGGCCGATGGCGTGGACGCGGCGAGCGTCGACAAGCTGGTCAAGGCGCTGGAAGCGCAAAGCGCCCGGCCGATGCTGCTGGGGCCGACATCGGCGCCGGTGAAGGCGGCCGGCGGCAAGGCACTGGCGGTGGATGCCTCGTTCGAAGGCATGCCTTCGGTGATGTTCGACGGGGTGTGGGTGCCGGCGGGCAAGGCGTCGCTCGAGGCGCTGGAGGCTAGCGGTGTGGCCAAGCACTTCCTGCTGGAGGCCTACAAGCACCTCAAGCCCATGGGCTTGAGCCTGGAGGGCAAGCTGTTGCTGAACAAGCTGGGGCTCAAGGAGGATGCGGGCTTGCTGCTGGGCGATGAGCAGAAGGCCTTCGATGGGTTCTTCAAGGCGGTCGAGGGGCATCGGGTGTGGGCGCGGGAGCAGGTGGCCGAGTCGGTGCCGGCCTGAGCCCAAAAGCATCGCCGGCAAGCCGGCTCCTACAGGGATCTGTGTAGGAGCCGGCTTGCCGGCGATAGGGCCCTGACAGGCTTTATTGCTGATGAGGTACCAACACCACCTGCGCCGGCAGCGAGCGTTGGATCTGATGCTTTTGCTTGAGCTCAAAGCCGCTGTCGAGCTTGTGCACGCGCTTGTGCAGCAGCGTCTTCAACCAGGGCGCATCCTGCGTACGCGGCACCTGGAACACCACCTCGCAGCGGTAATTCACCACATCGGCGGCAATGTCATCGAGCTGGCGGCGCAGCGCGCGGCTGTCGGTGGTCTTCAGTGCGATCACGGTGCTGGGCGCGCTGGGGTCGATCAACCGGGCCTGGGGCTTGGCTTCGGCGGCCTTCAGTGCAGCCTCGGCCTTTTCCAGCTCGGCCTTGCGCGCGTGGGCCATGGTGTCACCGCCGGTTACCGCCGGGGCTTGCGGCATGAGTGCGCGGGCGCGTGACAGCGCGGTGGCGGCAGCGTTGACGTCGCCCTTCTGCAGCACGATCTGGCTGCGTTGCAGGTAGGCTTCGGCCAGCTGGCGCTGGTGGGGTTCCAGGCGCGGGTCATTCGGTGCCTGGGCCTGCAGCGCGGCCAGCTGGTCCTCGGCGGTGGCCAGCTCGTTGCTGGCGATGCTTTGCTCCAGCTGCTGCCAGGCATCCGGCTGGGCAGGCGCCACGGCCTGCTCGGGCGGGGTGCTGGAGCACGCAGCCAGGAACAGGGAAAATGCGGCAACAAGCAGATAACGGGAGGCGAACAGCTTCATTCCTGCGACTCTCTATTTGCGCAAAAAGCGAGCAAGTCTACACCCAGGTGCGCACGCTCGAAAACAGGTCTTACAGACCCTTTACCCGCTAAAAGGTTGCGTGCGGTCCCGATTTTCAGCGTTTGGGCAACGCCAGGCTCAGCAAGAATAGCACTGCCGCGCAGACCACGATCGACGGCCCGGCCGGTGTGTCCTTGAACCACGACATGGCTAGCCCTGCGCACACCGCAGTGATACCCAGCAGGCTGGCGCCCAGGGCCATCTGCTCGGGCGAGCGGGCGTGACGCTGCGCCGCAGCTGCCGGGATGATCAGCAGCGAGGTGATCAGCAGCACGCCGACGATCTTCATTGCCACCGCGATCACCACCGCGATCAGCAGCATCAGCGCCAGGCGCAGGCCGGCCACCGGCAGGCCTTCGACCCGGGCCAGCTCCTCGTGCACGGTGACCGCCAGCAGCGGGCGCCAGAACACCGCCAGCAGCACCAGCACCAGCGCGCTGCCGCCGAGGATCCAGGCAAGGTCGGTGGTGCTGATGGCCAGCAGGTCGCCGAACAAATAGGCCATCAGATCAATGCGCACGTCGTGCATGAAGCTCAGCACCACCAGGCCCAGCGACAGGGTGCTGGGGGCGAGGATGCCGAGCAGGGTGTCCGAGGCCAGCGGCTGGCGTTGCTGCAGGGTGACCAGCAGGATCGCCAGCAGCAGGCAGCCGATGGTCACCGCCAGCGCCGGGCTTACGTCCAGGGCAAAGCCCAGGGCCACGCCCAGCAGCGCGGCGTGGGACAGGGTGTCGCCGAAATAGGCCATGCGCCGCCACACCACGAACGAGCCCAGTGGGCCGGCGACCAGCGCCAGCGACAGGCCGGCAAGCAAGGCGTACAGAAGAAAATCAGCCATGCTTGCAGTGCTCTCCGTGAACATGGGTGCCGGGGGCGACGACCGAGCCATGCAGGTCGTGGCTGTGGTCGTGATGGTGGTGGTAGACGGCCAGGCTCGGGGCGTTCTGGCCGAACAGCTCGACGAAGGCCGGGTCGTTGCTGACCTGTTCGGGGTGGCCCGAGCAGCACACGTGGCGGTTCAGGCACACCACCTGGTCGGTGGCGCTCATCACCAGGTGCAGGTCGTGGCTGACCATCAGCACGCCGCAGCCATGGCGGTCGCGCAGGCGGGTGATCAGGTTGTACAGCTCGGTCTGGCCAACCACATCGACGCCCTGCACGGGTTCGTCGAGCACCAGCAGTTCGGGCTCGCGCAGCAGCGCCCGGGCCAGCAGCACGCGCTGCATCTCACCGCCGGAAATGCTCTGGATGGGGTTGTCGATCACCTGTTCGGCGCCCACCTCCTGCAACGCCGACAAGGCTGCCGCGCGGTCTACCCCGGGCACCAGGCGCAAGAAACGCAGCACCGAGAGCGGCAGCGTGGCGTCCACCTGGATTTTTTGCGGCATGTAGCCGATGCGCAGCTTCGGCTTGCGCCACACTGTGCCGCGGTGGGGCTTGAGCAGGCCCAGCACGGCGCGTACCAGGGTGGTCTTGCCGGCACCGTTGGGGCCGATCAGGGTGACGATCTGGCCTGGCGCCACGGCCAGGTCGATGCTGTCGAGCACCGCTTCGCCCTGGAAGCTGACGCCCACCTGCTGCAGGCGGATCAGCGCGTCGCTCATGCCTGGCCCCGGCAGTTGCCGCACAGGCCGACCACTTCGACGGTTTGCGTCTCGACGGCAAAGCCCACGGCCTTGGCGCTGTTTTCGATGGCGTTGCTGATGCTGTCCTGTTCCAGCTCGATGGCCACGTGGCACTCGCGGCAGATCAGGAACTGGCCCTGGTGCGCGTGCTCGGGGTGGCTGCAGCCGATGAAGGCGTTGAGCGAGGCGATGCGATGCACCAGGCCGTTGTCCAGCAGGAAGTCCAGGGCGCGGTACACGGTGGGCGGCGCGGCGCGGCGGCCGTCCTGCTCGCTGAGTACGGCGAGGATGTCGTAGGCGCCCAGCGGCTTGTGGCTCTGCCACACCAGCTCCAGCACGCGGCGGCGCAGGGCGGTCAGGCGCAGGCCCTGCCGGTTGCACAGCGCGTCGGCCTCGGCCAGCGCGCTGTGCACGCAATGGGAATGATCGTGGGGACGGTGGGCCAGCGGCGTGATGGACATGGGCAGCGACGGTTCTGGATGGAGACGTTATTATGTTACCTGTTTCTGACCAGCCGAGTACCCACCGTGTCCCGATTCCTTGCGCTCTTTGTCGCTTTCATCGCCTTCTCGGCCCAGGCCGAGGTGCGCGTGCTGACCAGCATCAAGCCCCTGCAGCAGATCGCCGCGGCGGTGCAGGACGGCGTCGGCAGCCCCGACGTACTGCTGCCGCCGGGCGCCTCGCCGCACCACTATGCGCTGCGCCCGTCCGATGTGCGCAAGGTCGGCGACGCGGATTTGCTGTACTGGATCGGCCCGGACATGGAGAACTTCCTGCCCCGCGTGCTGGCTGCGCGCAGCAAGCCAACGGTGGCGGTGCAGTCGCTTTCGGGCATGCAGTTGCGTCACTTTGGCGAGGATAGCCATTCCCATGACGAGGCCGACGACCATGACGACCACGACCATGACCACCGCCCGGGCAGCCTTGACGCCCACCTGTGGCTGTCGTCGGTCAATGCGCGGGTGATTGCGGCGAAGATGGCCGCCGACCTGGCTGCCGCCGACCCGGCCAACGCCGCGCGCTACCAGGCCAACCTGAAGACCTTCGTCGAGCGCATGGACGCCCTGGATGCGCGCATCAAGCAACGCGTGGCGGGCATTGCCGGCAAGCCGTACTTCGTGTTCCACGAGGCGTTCGACTACTTCGAGGCCGCCTATGGCCTGAAGCACACCGGGGTGTTCAGCGTGGCGTCGGAAGTGCAGCCGGGTGCCCAGCATGTAGCCGCAATGCGCAAGCGTCTGCAGGAAGTGGGCAAGACCTGCGTGTTCAGCGAGCCCCCCCTGCGCCCGCGCCTGGCCGAGACGCTGACCGCCGGGCTGCCGGTGCGGCTGGCCGAGCTGGATGCCCTGGGCGGTACCGACCCGGTGGATGGCAAGGGCTATGAGCGTTTGCTGGAGAAGCTGGGTGGTGACCTGGCCGGGTGCCTGGAACAGCTGTAACGCCTGTTACGGCCCTTTCGCGGGTGAACCCGCTCCCACAGGGTTATGCACAACCTGTGGGAGCGGGTTCACCCGCGAAGAGGCCGGCGCGTTTTACAGGGCGAACGGCAGTTTCAGGGCCACCTGCTGACGCTGCGCCAAGCGCACCTCGAACTCACGCGGGTCATGGATGGTCACGTCCATGCCGGCAAACTCGCGGGCGGCGATCAGGCGCGACAGCCAGAAGCGCACGCAACCCACCCGCAGCATCACCGGCCACAGCTCGGCTTCGGCAGCGCTGAACGGGCGCAGCGCGGCATAAGCGCCCAGCAGCGCCTGGGCGCGGGGCAGGTCGATGCCGCCCTGCTCGTCCAGGCACCAGTCGTTCACGGTGATGGCGATGTCATACAGCATCGGCCCGGAGCAGGCGTTGTAGAAGTCGATCACCCCGGTCAGGTGGGTGCCTTCGAACATCACGTTATCGCGGAACAGGTCGGCGTGCAGGTTGGCCTTGGGCAAGGCTAAGATCTGCGCCTTGTACGCGGCGATTTCGTCCAGCGCCGGAGTCAGCAGCGCGGCTTGTTCGGTGCTCAGGCCCGCCAGCAACTCGGCACCGGACTGCAGCATCCAGTCGATGCCGCGGTCGGTGCGCCGCTCGATGATGCGCTCGCGGGTGGCCAGGTGAATGTGCGCGAGCAATTCACCCACCTGGGCGCAGTGCTGGTTGTTCGGCGCCTTGATGTGCTTGCCCGACAGCCGTGGCTGCAGCAGCGCCGGCTTGCCGCACAGCTCGCGCAGGCCTTTGCCATCGTTGCCGCGCAGGGCGTAGGGCACCGGCATGTCGGCGTCGTGCAGCACGTCGAGCAGTTCGATGAAGAACGGCATGTCCTCGACCGGCCCGCGCTCGACCAGTGTCAGGACGTATTCCCCCAGTTCCAGGCTGACGAAGAAGTTGCTGTTTTCGGTACCGGCGGCAATGCCCTGGAAGTCGAGCAGGCGGCCCAGCCCGTAGGGCGCCAGAAAGGTTTCCAGCTCAGGCCGGGTCACAGGGGTGAAAACTGACATGTCGAAAAATTGCCCATACGGGCACTTGCGCCGGCAAGTGCCTGGTTGATATGAACGGTACCCGCCGCTACTTCCACTCGAAGATTTTCCAGGACGGAATCAACATGTCCGGCTGGTCGGAGCGAATGAAGTTGGCATCGGTGCCATCGGCGCGTACCAGGAAATAAGGCTTGCCGCCCTTGGGCGTGACCTTGATCGCATACAGGAAGCCGTTCTGGCGGTATTCCTGGATGGTTTTATCGCCTTCCGTGCGAATGGTGACATCGGGATCGGCCGATGGCGCGTCGTCCGCCGCCAGGGTGACGGCTGGCATGGTGGCCAGCAGACCGAGCAGTAACAGGCGATTGAGTGTACGCATGATAACCTAGTCCTTTTGTCGTCATTGATCCGGCTATTCTAGCGCCGGACCCGCCGAAAAGGTTGATTCTCCTCATGAGCCAAGCGCCCCTCGTCCTGGTGGACGGTTCGTCCTACCTCTACCGCGCCTTCCACGCGCTGCCGCCGCTGACCACCTCCAAGGGCATGCCCACCGGTGCGGTCAAGGGCGTGCTGAACATGCTCAAGAGCCTGCGCCGGCAGTACCCGGACAGCCTGTTCGCGGTGGTCTTCGACGCCAAGGGCGGGACTTTCCGCGACGCCATGTTCGCCGAATACAAGGCCAACCGCCCGAGCATGCCCGACGACTTGCGGGTGCAGGTCGAGCCGCTGCACGCCAGCGTACGCGCGCTGGGCTACCCGCTTTTGTGCGTCGAAGGGGTCGAGGCAGACGACGTGATCGGCACCCTGGCGCGCAGCAGCGCCACCGCTGGCCGCCCGGTGATCATCTCGACCGGCGACAAGGACATGGCCCAGTTGGTGGACGGCCACGTCACCCTGGTCAACACCATGACCGGCAGCGTGATGGACGTTGCCGGCGTACACGAAAAATTCGGCGTGGGCCCCGAGCACATCATCGACTTCCTGGCGCTGATGGGCGACAAGGTCGACAACATTCCCGGCGTGCCGGGTGTGGGCGAAAAAACCGCCGTGGGCCTGCTGACCGGTATCGGTGGCGGCCTGCGCGACCTGTATGACAATCTCGACAAGGTGCCGGGCCTGGCCATTCGCGGGGCCAAGACCCTGCCGGCCAAGCTCGAAGAGCACCGTGACTCGGCGTTTTTGTCCTACGAGCTGGCCACCATCAAGTGCGATGTGCCGCTGGAGGTCGAGGTCGATGCACTGGTGTGCGGTGAACCGGACCGTGAAGCGCTGCTGGCGCTGTACACCGAGATGGAGTTCAAGAGCTGGGTCGCCGAGGTGCAGCGTGAAGCGCCGCGCGCCAGTGCGCCTGCGGCCGCTGGCGCAACTGAAGCGGCAGGCGTTGCGCTTGCCCCGGCTGCCAAGGTTGAGCCGAAGTACCAGACCATCCTCAAGCAGGCCGATTTCGACCTTTGGCTGGAAAAACTGCGCAACGCCCCGCTGATCGCCTTCGACACCGAAACCACCGGCCTGGATGCGCAGAAAGCCCAGTTGGTAGGTGTGTCGTTCGCGGTAACCCCCTTCGAGGCCGCCTATGTGCCGCTGGCCCATGACTACGAAGGCGCCCCGGCCCAGCTGGACCGCGAGGCGGTGCTGCTGGCGCTCAAGCCGCTGCTGGAAGACCCGGCCAAGGGCAAGGTCGGGCAGAATGCCAAGTACGACATCAACATCCTGGCCAACGCCAGCCCGGCCATCGACCTGCGCGGCGTGCGCTACGACACCATGCTCGAGTCGTACGTGTTCAACTCCACCGCCACCCGCCACGACATGGACAGCCTGGCGCAGCGCTACCTGGACCACAGCACCATCACCTTCGAAGAGATCGCCGGCAAGGGCGCCAAGCAACTGACCTTCAACCAGATCCACCTGGATAAGGCTGGCCCGTACGCCGCCGAAGACGCCGACATCACCTTGCGCCTGCACCACGCGCTGCAGGCGCGCCTGGCCGAGACGCCAAGCGTGCAGCCGGTGCTGATGGACATCGAGATGCCGCTGGTACCGGTACTGGCGCGCATCGAGCGCCAGGGCGCGCTGGTCGATGCCGATTTGTTGGGCGTGCAGAGCGGTGAACTGGGGGCGAAAATGGCCGAGCTCGAGCGCGAGGCGATCGAGCTGGCCGGCGAGCCGTTCAACCTTGGCTCGCCCAAGCAGTTGGGGGTGATCCTGTACGACAAGCTGGGCATGCCGGTGCTGAGCAAGACCGCCAAGGGCCAGCCATCCACCGCCGAAGCCGTGCTCGACGAGCTGGCCGAGCAGGGCTACCCACTGCCCAAGGTGCTGATGCAGTACCGCACCCTGAGCAAGCTCAAGAGCACCTACACCGACAAGCTGCCGGGGCAGATCAACCCGCGCACCGGGCGCGTGCACACCTCTTACCAGCAGGCCGTGGCCGCCACCGGGCGCCTGTCGTCCAGCGACCCGAACCTGCAGAACATCCCGATCCGCACCGCCGAAGGCCGGCGCATTCGCCAGGCCTTCATCGCCAGCCCCGGCTACAAGCTGCTGGCGGCGGACTACTCGCAGATCGAGCTGCGCATCATGGCCCACCTGGCCAAGGACGAAGGCCTGCTGCATGCATTCCGTAACGACCTGGACGTGCACCGCGCCACTGCTGCCGAGGTGTTTGGTGTAGACCTGGCGGCGGTCACCACCGACCAGCGGCGCAGCGCCAAGGCGATCAACTTCGGTTTGATCTACGGCATGAGCGCGTTCGGCCTGGCCAAGCAGATCGGCGTCGACCGCAAGCAGTCCCAGGACTACATCGACCGCTACTTCGCCCGTTACCCCGGCGTGCTGGCCTATATGGAGCGCACCCGCGCCCAGGCCGCCGAGCAGGGCTTCGTCGAAACCCTGTTCGGCCGGCGCCTGTACCTGCCCGACATCAACGCCAAGAACCCAGCGCTGCGCAAGGGCGCCGAACGTACGGCGATCAACGCGCCGATGCAGGGCACCGCAGCAGACATCATCAAGCGCGCCATGGTGGCGGTGGACAACTGGCTGACCGACAGTGGGCTGGATGCGCGGGTGATCCTGCAGGTGCACGACGAACTGGTGCTGGAGGTGCGCGAAGACCTGGTTCAACAGGTAAAAGATGAAATTCGCGGCCACATGAGCGGCGCTGCGCAGCTGGATGTACCGCTGCTGGTGGAAGTGGGAATCGGCTCGAATTGGGACGAAGCTCACTGAATTCGCGGGCTGGGCTGTGTAGGATCTGCGGCGTGGTGTCGCGGATCCGCCCCGTTAGATTCGAAGTTTCATGAAACTATCGCAAATAGTTTCGAGGGCTTCGGAACTAAACCGGTGAAGCCTCACTCAGATGCACTGAATGGCTGGTGAAGCCTTTCGATGCTCCTATGTTGTGTTAAGTGTTGGCAGATACCTGGACTTGCCTCTGGCGGTCCGGACTTGAACCCCGAACTTCCCCCTCCCCATATGAAGTCCGGGGTTTTTTTTGCCTGAAATTTGACCTTCAGGCCCTGCGTAATCCTTGTGTAGGAGCGGGCTTGCCCGCGAACCCGGGCGAAGCCCGGGCCAAATACCGTGCTGGATTCTTCGCGGGCAAGCCCGCTCCCACAGGTCTTCTGTTTGCCTCAGGCCACCGGCTTGTCTTCCAGCTCCATCCAGTCGGCCAGCACCCGGTATGCCTCATCCAGGCCTTGGCGCTTGGGCGCCGAGAACAGCTGGATGGTCGCGGCATCGCCCCAGCCCTTGCGGATTTCGGCCTGCACTTTGAGCAGGGTGTTCTTGCCGGCGCCGTGGGTGAGTTTGTCGGCCTTGGTCAGCAGGATGTGCATGGGCATGCCGCTGGCCTTGGCCCAGTCGAGCATCATCTTGTCGAAGTCGGTCATCGGATGGCGCACGTCCATCATCAAAATCACCCCGCGCAGGCACTCACGCCCGCCCAGGTACGCCTCCAGGTGCTTCTGCCAGTGCTGCTTGAGCGGAATCGGCACTTTTGCATAACCGTAACCCGGCAGGTCGACCAAACGCCGTTCATCGTCCAGACTGAAGAAATTCAACAGCTGGGTGCGGCCCGGGGTCTTGGAAGTCCGCGCCAGGCTGGCATGGGTCAGGGTGTTGAGGGCGCTGGATTTGCCGGCGTTGGAGCGGCCGGCGAAGGCCACCTCGTAACCCTGGTCGTCCGGGCATTGTTCGACCTTGGCAGCGCTGAGGGCGAATTTGGCTTTCTGGCAGAGGCCGAGGATGGGGTTCTTGACTTGCATGGGATATCCGATGTGGGTGTTGCCAAGGCCAGGGCCGGCAAGCGGTGTCGTTTCCGTTTGGATGGCGGAAGTATATAATGCCCCAGTTTTTGTGTGCTCATTCTCCCAGCGAAGGAGAACGGGCATGGGGTGTCGAACAATAGCTCGCGCATCAGAACGCAGCGCGTCCCCCAACCCTGTCAGGTCGTTCCGCTTGGCGAAATGGCTGCTAGCTGTCGGTGTGTTCCTGCCGATTTTCAGCGCACAGGCTACACAGGATCCCGAGGCGTTGTACAACCGCACGTGTGCGGCTTGTCACGCCGGTCAGCTGCCACAGGCCCCCATGCGGGGTGACCGGGCAGCCTGGGAGCCCAGGCTGGCGCAAGGTATGGCGCAACTGGTGGTGCATGTTACACAGGGTTTCAAGGCTATGCCGCCGCGTGGATTGTGCATGGACTGCAGTGCCGAGGACTACCGATTGGTCATCCTTTGGATGAGTGGCAGTCCCGATACATAACATTTCACCCTTAGCCGTGTTGGATTAGCTGATGAACAAACTATTCGTGAGTCTGCTGTTGACCATGGGGGTCGCAGGTGCGGCAAGTGCTGCGGACCCCATCAAAGGCGATGCCGCCGCGGGCCAGGCAAAAACAGCGGTGTGTGGGGCCTGCCACAACCCTGACGGCAACAGCCTGGCGCCGAACTTCCCCAAACTCGCCGGCCAAGGCCAGCGCTACCTGGAAAAGCAACTGCACGACATCAAGTCCGGCAAGCGCACCGTGCTGGAGATGACCGGCATGCTGGCCAACTTCAATGACCAGGACCTGGCCGATATCGCGGCTTACTTCTCAAGCCAAAAAGGCAGCGTGGGCGCCGCCGACCCGAAACTGGTCGAGCGTGGCCGCGCGCTGTTCAACGGCGGCGACCTTGAAAAAGGCATGCCGGCCTGCACCGGTTGCCACTCGCCGAACGGCGCAGGCATCGCCCTGGCCGGCTTCCCGCACCTGGGCGGCCAGCATGCGCAGTACGTCGGCAAGCAACTGACCGACTTCCGCGAAGGCAACCGCACCAACGACGGCGACGCGATGACCATGCGCACCATTGCCGGCAAGCTCAGCAACCATGATATCGAGGCCATCGCCAGTTATATCCAGGGGCTGCACTGAGTTCGACGGCCTCATCGCCGGCAAGCCGGCTCCTACAGGTACGCACCGGCCTGAGGGGCATGTGATGCCTGTGGGCGCGGGCACAGACCGTGCGTTAACAATCGGTTAATACTGCGCGACAAAGATGAAAGGGCAGCCCGCGCTGCCCTTTTTTTCGTTCAGGGTCGTACACTACAGAACTCACGCCCTTCCCGGCCTGTCACACAACAGGCCGCGTCGAGGCGACCAAAGACTGCTCAGGAGTAAAGCATGCGTAAACTGATTCTCAGCGCTGCGTTGGTCGCCGCCAGCGCCTTCGGTATGGCTGCCGTGCAGGCCGCAGAGCCCGCCACCGCCGGCAAGGAATATATCGAGCTGAGCAACCCGGTACCGGTGTCGGTGCCTGGCAAGATCGAAGTCGTCGAGCTGTTCTGGTACGGCTGCCCGCATTGCTACCACTTCGAACCGGTGATCAACCCGTGGGTCGACAAGCTGCCCAAGGACGTCAACTTCAAGCGCGTACCGGCCATGTTCGGCGGCCCATGGGATGCCCACGGCCAGATGTTCCTGACCCTCGAAGCCATGGGTGTTGAGCACAAGGTGCACGCTGCGGTGTTCGATGCCATCCAGAACCAGCGCAAGCGCCTGACCGACCCGCAGGACATGGCCGACTTCCTGGCCACCCAGGGCGTCGACAAGGAGAAGTTCCTTGCCACCTTCAACTCGTTCGCCATCAAGGGCCAGGTCAACCAGGCCAAGGAACTGGCGAAGAAGTACGAAATCACCGGCGTACCGAGCATGGTGGTCAATGGCAAGTACCGCTTCGACCTGGGCACCGCCCAAGGGCCCGAAGGCGTGCTCAACGTCGCCGACCAGCTGATCGCCAAGGAGCGCGCCGCTAAGTAAGCGGCGCCAGCATGGGCCGCTTTCGCACCTCGCGCATCGTCGGCCTGCACCAGCCGCAGGTCAACGAACATCACCTGCAGGCCCCTGGCCTGCCAGAAGATGGTCGCCTGCGGCTGCTCAGTTTCAATATCCAGGTCGGCATCAGCACCGAGCGCTACCGCCATTACCTGACCCGCAGCTGGCAGCACCTGCTGCCGCACACCGGGCGGGCCGGCAACCTGCAAAAAATCGGCGAGCTGCTCGGCGACTTCGACCTGGTGGCCCTGCAAGAGGCCGATGGCGGCAGCTTGCGCTCGGGCTACGTCAACCAGGTGGAGCACCTGGCCCAGCTGGGTTCGTTCCCTTACTGGTATCAGCAGCTCAACCGCAACCTCGGGCGTTTCGCCCAGCACAGCAATGGCGTGCTCAGCCGCTTGAAACCCCAGCACCTTGAAGACCATCCGCTGCCCGGCCCAGCCGGGCGCGGGGCGATCCTGGTGCGTTTTGGCGAGGGCGAGGACGCGTTGATCGTGGTGATGATGCACCTGGCGTTGGGTGCCAAGACCCGCGCCCGGCAACTGGCGTACATCCGCGAACTGATCGGCGGCTACCGCCACCAGGTGCTGATGGGCGACATGAACACCCACGCCACCGACCTGATCGAGCACTCGCCGTTGCGTGACCTAGGCCTGATCGCGCCCCAAGTCGAGGCCACCTTCCCCAGCTGGCGGCCGCAGCGCTGCCTCGACCATATCCTGCTCAGCCCCAGCCTTACGCTTGAGCGCGTCGAGGTGCTGGCGCAGCCGATTTCCGACCACCTTCCGGTTGCCGTCGAGATCCGATTGCCTGATGCATTGACTGTAGATACGCTGCCGGTCCTGACCTAGCCTCTGCAACACTCAAGTGTTCGGCGAATGCGCCGAAATCGAGTCATACAGAACTAGATGCCATCACCGGATGCGGATCCAGGCATGACCGAAGAAGCCGAGCGCTGGAAAGAGAAATACCTCAAGAGCATCGAGCAGCAGGAAAAGCTCGAGCGGCGCTGGGAAGCCCGCCTCGACTTGCTGCGCCGTGGCCTGGTGCGCAGCACCCTGGCGGCTGAGGGTAGCGACAAGATCGTCGACCAGTGCATGAAAGAAATGCGCGAGGTGATCCGCAGCGACAACATGGACGCCGGCCTTGCCGGTTTGATTCCGCGCCTGGAAAAGGCCGTGCTCGACTCCGAGCAGCGCCGCGAAACCCGCATGAACCAGGTTGGCGATGCGCTGACGGCGTTGGTGACCCAGTTGCAAGCCCTGCCCCTGCCCGGCGAAGTCTCACGCCCGCTGAAAAAGCTGGCGAAGAAGCTCGACGGCGGCGTCGCCCAGTCCCGCGACCTGCCGCCGTTGCTGGGCGAGCTCAGCGGCCTGCAGGGCAAGGCCCTGAATGCCGTACAAAAGCCCGGCGAAGAAGCGCGCCCCGGCCTGCTGCAGCGGCTGTTCGGTGGCCGCGACGAGGCCCACGACGATGCGCACCCCGCCCACGAGCCCATGGCACCTGCCCCAGCGGCCCCGGCCAAAACGCAAAATACCCACGACGAAGCGCCCGAACCTGAACCTGTGGCCCCTGTGGGAGCGGGCTTGCCCCGCGATGAGGCCGCCAAACCCACCCCACAGGAACCTGCCCCCAAGCAGCAGGACGTCGACGAGCTTCACCCGTTGCCCGCTGTTGTGGCTCAACCTGAGCCACAACCGGAGCCCGTAGCCCAGGAGCCTGTTCACGCCCTGTCGCCCGAGCCCGACGCGGACGTGCCTGGGCCAGCCTTGATCGATGTCGTAACGGCGCCCGCACCGGTAGCCGATACGCCGGAGCAACCCGACGCCGAGCCAGTAACCGAACCGGCCGTAGTAGAAGCTGCGCTTGAGGTGCCGGCAGAAGACCCCGCTGAGGAACCTGCCGAGCCCCCCGAACTGCTCGAAGGCGAAGACGGCCCTTACGCCCTCCCCGACGCGGTCGAGCCGCCGTACAGCCAGGTCGCCGCCCACATCGAGCAAACCCTGATCGGCCTGCTCGACGACCTCAGCCTGCCCGAGCGCCACAAGGCCCAGGCCCTTGAGATGCGCGAGCGGGTGGCCCGTGGCCTGAACTGGTACGAGCTGATCCCGGTACTGGATGACCTGGCGGTGCTCATGCTGGCGATCACCGACAGCGGCCAGCACGAGTTCGAGGCCTACCTGCAGCAACTCAACGAGCGCCTGGAAACCTTCCAGAGCCACCTGCACGAGGCCAGCACCGGCCATGCCGACAACAGCTCTGCCGCCCGCCAGCTGGACAGCCAGCTGCGCGAGCAGGTCGACGGCCTGCAGAGCAGCGTGCAGGGCGCGGCCGACGTCGACAGCCTCAAGCACATTCTGGAGAACCGCCTCGAAGGCCTGCTGGTGACCATGGACGATCACCAGCTCGAGCGCGACCGCCGCGAGCAGGAGCTGGCCGGGCGCCTGCAAGGGCTGGCCGAGCGTGTGGCGAGCATGGAGCAGGAAGCCCTCGGCTACCGCGAGCACCTCGAGGAGCAACGCCAGAAGGCCATGATCGACCCGCTGACCGGGCTGCCCAACCGCGCCGCCTGGTCCGAGCAGGTCGAACGTGAAGTGCTCGAATGGCAAGAGAGCGGCGGCCACCTGGCCATGGCGATCCTCGACCTCGACCACTTCAAGCGTATCAACGACGGCTACGGTCACCTGGCGGGTGACAAGGTGCTGAAAATTGTCGCCGACCAGTTGCGTAAGCGCCTACGCGGGCGTGATTTCATCGCCCGCTTCGGCGGTGAGGAATTCGTGCTGCTGCTGCCGCAAACCTCGCCGCCCGCTGCCGTGCAGGTGGCTGAAGCCCTGCGCGCGGCGATTGAGGCCTGCCCGTTCCATTTCAAGGGCGAGCGTGTGGTGATCACCACGTCGATCGGGATCAGCGCGTTCCGTTCCGGCGAGCGCGGTGACCAGGTACTCAAGCGCGCCGACGAAGCGCTGTACCGTGCCAAGGACACGGGGCGCAACCGTGTGGAGCTGGGGTAGGGCAAGCAGTAATTACCGCCCGAACGATCTCGATGTCGTCGAAATTATGGTTTGACGCCGAATTTTCAGCGTCGATTCAAACACCATTGACGGAGTCGAGAATGAAAATGATCAGATGGCCCCTGTTGTTGATTTCTGCGCTGGCTGTTCAGAACATGGCCATGGCACAGGATAAGGTCTTCACGGCGCATATTGCCGCCGATGGGACAGTTCTGCGCCAGTGGCCCGAATGGATCAGCCAAGTGAGCAGGCAAGCGCAGGACAATTATTTCAACCTGTACAAGCTCTCGTTCAATGGCCGGATCGTTCATCAGGACCCAGGTTTCTGCTCGGTCTCACCGATTGATGCGAGCAGCCACGATCGCCAGCTTCACGGGCAGGCCAAGGTCGTTGGCAAGCCTGTGGCCGAGTACGTGACAGTGCAGACTCAACTGGTTGACCTGAAAGGCGCGAGCGGCAACAACGCGCTCGAATTCCTCATCCTGTGCACACGCTGAAGACCATATCTTAGCAACGCAGGCCTGCGAGCACGTTATACTGTAGCGCTGTTGTAGGCTCTTCATGACGTGCTCCTCTCAATGAAAACATTCTTCACTGCCCTGCTGTTGCTCGCCCTGGCCGGCTGCTCCAGCGGCCTGCGCATCGACCGCAGCCACCCTTCGGCCAACCAGGACAACCGCATCCAGTTTGTCGTGGTGCATTACACCAACGCCTCCCTGGAGCGCTCGCTGGCGCTGCTCACCCATGGCGAGGTGAGCAGTCACTACCTGATCGGCGACGGGCCGGCCACGGTCTACCAGTTGGTGGACGAAAACCGCCGTGCCTGGCACGCCGGCGACAGCCAGTGGGAGGGCCGCACCTGGCTCAACTCCACCTCCATCGGCATCGAAATCGTCAACCCGGGTTATACCGATACCCCGAGCGGGCGGGTCTGGCACCCCTACAGCGAGGCCCAGGTGCAGGCGTTGATCGCTTTGCTGAAGGATATCGTCAAGCGTAACGGCATCGCCCCGCGGCACATCATCGGCCACAGCGACATCGCCCCGTTGCGCAAGCTCGACCCAGGCCCGCTGTTCCCATGGAAGCGCCTGGCCGACGCCGGCCTGAGCATCTGGCCAGAAGCCGGCGCGGTGGCGCGCCAGCAGGTGTACTTCGAGGCCAACCCGCCGGCTGTGGGCTGGTACCAGCAGCAACTGGCGCGCTTTGGCTATGCCATCGACCAGACCGGCGAGCTGGACGTGGCCACCCGCCACGTGATCGGCGCATTCCAGATGCGCTTCCGCCCGCAACGTTTCGACGGCATGCCTGATGCGCAGACCGCCGCCATGCTGCAGGTGCTCAACAGCATGCGCTAAAGTCACAACCCCTTGTAGGAGCCGGCTTGCCGGCGATAGGGCCTGCGCAGGAAGATGCGCTGGCAGGCCCGGCCTCATCGCCGGCAAGCCGGCTCCTACAGGTTTCGCGCCAACGCCTGGCGCGCCGCCCAACGGCGACGCCGGGCGGCCGTTCCGTTGCTATACCTTTGAGTATTCAACCGGATGCCGCGCATGCTCGCCCTCATCGCCACAGTGCGCCAAATTTTCCACCACCCCTGGCTGCTGGCTGTGCTCGCGGCCCTGGGCAGTGCCGCGCTGCTGCTGGCCGGCAGCGTGGGGGTGACGTTGCAGCAGATGAGGCAGAGCGAAAGCGCGCAGATGAACGCCCGGGGCGAGCGCTTTCTTGACCGCCTGGAGCAGGTATTCGGCCAGCTGCGCGAAGGCGTCGACCAATTGCAGGCCCAGCCGCTGCGCGGTTGCAGCCAGGCGATGCAGGCGCAGTTGCAGCAAGTGGCGCTGGCCTCGCGGTTCATCTACGAGGCGGCCTACGTCGACAGCCAGGTGGCCTGCTCCAACCGTGGCGAGCGGGTCGTTGCACCGCTGCGCGGCCCGGATATCCAGGGCCCCACCTACAGCTACTGGCTGAACACCACCACCGAACCCAACGAAAACCTCGCGGCGCTGATGCTGGGGCGGGGCAACTTCCTGGTGTCGACCTCGCGCGGGCACCTGAGCGATGTGGTCGACCTGCCCCCAGGCGGCAGCCTGCTGGTGGTGCTCGACCGTGGCACCCGGGCGATACCGGTGCTGGGCCCGGCCCAGGCCTGGCCGCCCACCGACGATTGGCCGCCACCGTCGCACAAGTCGTTGCTCGAGCTGCGCGACAAGCTGGTCTACCGCATGGCCACCAAGTCGCCGGACTACCAGCTGGTGCTGATCGCCCCGCGGGCCAGCCTGCCGATGCGCCTGAATGGCCTGCTGTGGTTGCTGTACCCCGGCAGCCTGCTGCTGGCCTGTTGCATCGGCTGGCTGGCGTTGCAAATGATCCAGCAACGCCGCTCGATGAGCTCCGAGCTGCAACAGGCGCTGCGCCGTGGCGAGTTGCAGGTGCTGTACCAACCGATCTTCGAGCTGGACAGCCGGCGCTGTGTCGGTGCCGAGGCGCTGGTGCGCTGGCGCCGCCCGGACGGTACGCTGACCAGCCCGGACCTGTTCATTCCGCTGGCGGAGAACACTGGGCAGATCCGCCCGATCACCGATTTCGTCCTGCAGCGGGTACTCGAGCAATTGGGCCAGTTGCTGCGGGCCAACCCGCAGCTGTACATCTCGGTCAACCTGGCGGCCTGTGATGTGACTGCGCCGCGCATCGGCCAGGTGGCCGCAAAGTTGTTGGCCCAGCACCGGGTTGCCGCCCGCCAGATCGCCTTCGAGGTGACCGAGCGCGGGTTGATCGATGTGGTGGTGGCGCGGGACAACCTGCAGGCGCTGCGCGCGTCCGGGCACCAGGTGCTGATCGACGATTTCGGCACCGGCTACTGCAGCCTGGCCTACCTGCAGACCCTGCCGGTGGACTGCCTGAAGATCGACAAGGCGTTCATCGACGCCCTTGGCCACGATGCCGCCAGCAGCGGTGTGGCGCCGCATATCATCCGCATGGCCCATGACCTGAACTTGCGGGTGATCGCCGAGGGTATCGAGAGCGAGGACCAGGCCGGGCTGCTCAGCAGCGAGGGGGTGAACTACGGCCAGGGCTGGCTGTTCGCCCACCCGCTCAGTGCGCGGCAGTTCGCCGAGCTGATCACCCGCGGCCGGCGGGTGGCGGGGCGGCGTATCGATGATGAATTGTGAGCTGACGCGATCCTGCATGGGCCGGCACCTGCAGGGGGCAGCACTGGCCGGAAGGTCTTGCGGTCTGTGTAGGAGCGGCCTTGTGTCGCGATGGGCTGCATCGCAGCCCCAGCAATCGTTCATGACACTGAGGACTTGGGGCTGCTACGCAGCCCATCGCGACACAAGGCCGCTCCTACAGAGACTGTGTTGAACCAGTGGGTTATGGGTGCCGGTTGCCGGCCATAAGACCACGCCAGCAAAGGCTGTCACACCGGCAACGCCATATAGAACTGCGTGCCCTGCCCGGGGCGTGAGAACACCCCCATGCGCCCGCCGTGCAGTTGCACGATCTCCTTGCACAGCGCCAGCCCCAGCCCGGCGCCGCCTTTCTTGCGGCCCACCTGCACGAACGGCTCGAAAATCCGCCCCTGCTGGCCGTAGGCAATACCTTCGCCGTTGTCCTCGACGCTGATGATCACCCGTTCGGCATGCCGGCGCGCATGCAGGCGGATGCGCCCGCCGCTGGCGGTGTGGCGAATGGCGTTGTGCAGCAGGTTGTCCAGCACCCGGTCGAGTTGCGCGATGTCGGCCTGGATGCGCGGCAGTGGCGGCTCCAGCTCGCGCACCAGTTCGATGTGCTTGTCTGCCGCCAGCCCTGCAACGCGCTGTTCGGCGCGCTGGAACAGCTCGTCGAGGTTGCACGGGCCCAGTTCCAGCTTCTGCAGGCCGCTCTGGTAGCGGGAGAAGTTGAGCAGGTCGTTGATCAGTTGGGTCAGGCGCTGCATTTCTTCGCCAATGGTCTCCAGCAGGTCATGCTCGCGGGCCTCGGGCGGGAACTTCAGGCGCTCGCGCAACAGGCCGAAGGCCATGTGCATGCCGGTGACCGGGGTGCGCAGTTCGTGGGAGGCGCGCAGCACGAACTCGCTGCGCACCCGCTCGAAGGCACGCTGCTCGGTCACGTCGTGCAACACCATCACCGCGCCGAGGATCGGCCCCTGGGGGTGGCTGACCGGGGTCAGGCTGTAGGTCAGCAGGCGGCTTTCGTCGTCCACCTCAAGGCTGAGGTCCTCGGGCGGGCGGTCCAGGCTGCCGCCGCGCAGCACCTGGCGCATCTGCTGCTCCAGCTCCGGGCGCTGCAAGGCTTCGGCCAGGCTCACCCCCAGGCGGCTCGGGTCCCAGCCCAGTTGGCGCTGGGCCACCGGGTTGAGGTGCTCCAGGCGGCCCTGGCGGTCGATGATCAACAGGCCATCGTCGATGCTGTCGAGCACGGCCTGCAGGCGCTGCTGGCCGGCCAGCAGTTCATCGACATTGGTGGCCTGGTGCTTGCGCAGGGCATCGGCCATCAGGCCGAAGCGGCGGGTCAGCTGGTTCAGCTCGGTGGCCTGGGTGACCGGCAGGGTGACGTCGAAGTTGCCCTGGCCAACCTGGTCGGCAGCCTTGGCCAGGGCCTCGATCGGCTGGCCGAAGCGCCGCGCGATGTTGTGCGCGGTGATAAAGCCCAGCACCAGCACGGTCAGGCCCATCAGGCCCAGCAGGCCGCTGATCAAGAGGGCGCGGTCGCGGGATTTTTCCTCGGCGCGGGTGATGTGCTCGAGGGTTTGCTTGTGCGAGTCGATCAGGTCTGTGCGCACCTGGTTGAAGGCAGCCCCCAGCGGTTGCTCCACGCCCATGCTGCGGGCCGGCGCCTTGCTTTCGCGCCAGGCCTGGAGAAACGCCTGGTAGTTGCTGCTGGCCTTGCTGAAGCCGGTGCGCTCGCCACCCTGCTCCAGGCCCTGGTTAAGCAGGCCCTGGAACTGGTTCTGCAGGGTCATCAGGTTGTTCGGGTCGCTGTCCTCGTCGAGGATCAGGTTCAGTTGCTCACCCAGGTTTTGCCGCAGTTGCAGGCCCAGAGCCAGGGTGTGGGTGGTGTCCTGCACCAGGCGCTGCTGCATGGTCGCCATCTGCAGCACGCTGACCAGCCCCAGCAGCAGCCCCAGCAGGGCCACCGTGACCAGCGCCGAGATGCTGAGGAACAGCCGCGTGCGCAGCTTCATCGGCCATTTCACAGGTTGTACTGCTTGCGTTTGCGGTACAGGGTGGAGGCGTCGATGCCGAGGGTCTTGGCGGCCTGGTCGAGGGTATCGCTGGCGGCCAGTACCGCGCCGATATGGGCACGCTCCAGCTCATCCAGGCTCAACGCGGCACCCACCCGCGGGGCGTTGCTGGCGGGCTGCTCGCCCATGCCCAGGTGGCTGACCTCGACCCGCTCCTGCGGGCAGATGATGCTGGCGCGCTCGATCACGTTGCGCAGCTCGCGGATGTTGCCCGGCCAGCGGTAATTGAGCAGCGCGGCGCGGGCTTCGTCGCTGAAGCCGCAGGCCGGGCGCGAGTAGTCTTTTACGAAGCGCGCCAGGAAGCGGTCGGCCAGGGTGAGGATGTCCTCGCTGCGCTCGCGCAGCGGCGGCAGGTGCAAAGTGATGACGTTCAAACGGTACAAAAGGTCTTCACGGAAACGGCTCTCGCGGACCATCTCCTCGAGGTTGAGGTTGGTGGCCGCCAGAATGCGCACATCGGCGCGGCGGGTCACCGGGTCGCCGACCCGCTCGTATTCCTTGTCCTGGATAAAACGCAGCAGCTTGGGTTGCAACGTGAGTGGAAAATCGCCGATCTCGTCGAGAAACAGCGTACCGCCGTCGGCCTGGCTGACCCGTCCCAGGGTGCTTTCGCTGGCCCCGGTGAAGGCGCCACGGGTGTGGCCAAACAGCTCGCTTTCCATCAGTTCGGCATTCAACGACGGGCAGTTGATGGTCACGCAGGCCTTGCGCGCACGTTTGCTCCAGCCGTGGATGGCGCGGGCCAGCTCGCCCTTGCCGGTACCGGATTCGCCGAGGATCAGGATGTTGGCATCGGTGGTGGCCACCTGCCGGGCGGTTTCCAGCACCACCATCATGGCCGGGCTGTGGGAATCGAGGCCGTCCTTGGGCTTGCGCACCTCGCCTTCGAGGGCTTCCAGGCGTGCCGACAGCTGGCGTACCTCGAGCTGCTTGGCGGTGGCCAGGCGCAGCTGGTCGGGGCTGCAGGGCTTGACCAGGTAGTCGGCGGCGCCGGCCTGGATGGCGTCTACGGCGGTGTCGATGGCCGAGTGGGCGGTGACGATCACCACGCGCATCCACGGCGCCTGGATGCGCATCTGTGCCAGCACGTCCAGGCCGTTATCCTCACCCAGGCGCAAATCCAGGAAGCACAGGTCGAACACCTGGCGCTGCAACAGGGTCTCAGCCTGGGCGGCGCTGTTGGCGGTGGCCACGCTGTAGCCTTCGTCTTCCAGGCAGTAGCGGAAAGTGCGCAGGATCGCGGACTCGTCATCCACCAGCAGAATGCGGCCTTGGTTGTCCTGGGCTGATTCCATTTCCTGCGCTCCTTTGGGATTGATCTCAATTAGTGTCGGAAAAATCGGGCAAGTTGCATGGTCGATTCTGATTGATTCTGTGCCATGCATGCTAGCCGCATGCCTTCATGATGGCTAACTGGCTGATAACAATGAAGTTGTTTGTTGGTCGATAGCTGGCATGCAGGTTGCGAAGACCCAGGGTTGAAGTATTCGTCAGGAGGTAGACCCATGCGCTTTTCCCCTCGAATGGTTGTGCTCGCCTGTTGCCTGGTGCCGCTGCTGGCAGCGGCCGACCCGGCCCAGGATGCCCGTCTGGAAGGTTCGCTGCAGACGGCGTTGGCGCTCAACCGCATTCTCAACCCCTTCCCGATCAAGGTGCAGGTTGACGGCGCCACGGCTCGGCTCAGCGGTGAAGTGGAAAACCCCGTCGAGCGCGACCTAGCCGAGCGGGTGGCGCTGGCCACCCGCGGCATCGACACGGTCGACAACCAGCTGCGGGTCAACCCGGCGCTGATCGAGCGGCCGCTGGAGCCGCGCGCCTACGCCCAGCGCCTGGACGACGCCACCCTGGGCGCGGTGATTCGCGCGCGTTTGCTGTGGAGCCGGGTAACCGAAAAAGCGCCCATCGAGGTGCAGAGCAGCGAGGGTGTGGTCACCCTGCGCGGCAAGGTCGACAGCCCCGAGGCCAAGGAGCTGGCCGGCGTGCTGGCGCGCACCACCGAGGGCGTGCACCTGGTCAACAACCTGGTCAGCCTCGACAGCACGGCCCTGGCCAAGGCCCGGGAAAAGCCGGTGGACGCACCCAGCGGGCCGCAGCCCGGTGACAGCTGGATCATCGACAAGATCCAGACCAGCTACCGCTTCAGCCGCAACCTGGACGGGCTGAACATCAAGGTCGCCAGCGAGCAAGGCATGGTGCGGTTGTCGGGTGAGGTGGTCAGCAGCGAGCAGCGCACCATCGCCATCGACGTGGCCCGGCAGATCGTCGGGGTGCGCGGCGTGGATGCCGACCTGCTCAAGGTGGCCAGCAAGGTGGAAGGCTGATCGTGCAAAACGCACGGTGCCCGCAGGGGGCATCGTGCAGGATACGACCTCGCTTAATTTCGTACGGTTAGCAACTTATTGATTTAAAAGGATTTTATTTCAATTCAAAGGCTGGCATGCAGGCTGCAATGTCTTGTTCAGGTCTAGATAACAAGTACAGCAGGAGCCACCGGCATGAACCGCCCAACCGTCAACCGCATGCAGTCCGCCGTTTTGCCGCTTCGCCAGGTGTTGTTCCTGGGCATGGCGGTGCTGCTCACGCTGGCAGCCGGGCAGTTCTACTACAGCTTGCAGACCGCCAAGCTGGCCCAACAGGTGGCGGCGCAAACGGCGCTGTTGACGCAGATGAAGGCCAGCCGTGCCAGCACTCTGGTGCGCGCGGCCGAGCCACTGCCGACCCAGGCCAATGCCACCACCCCTGCCGTACTGGAAACCGTCACGCCGCAGGAGCGTTGGGTGTTCTGATCCCTCCTGCGCCGACCACCGATTACGTACAAGAAAGGAGTAACACCATGCTGAGCTGGGCTATCACCTTCCTGATCATCGCCATCGTCGCAGCCGTACTGGGCTTCGGTGGTATCGCCGGCGCCGCAACCGGTATCGCGAAGATTCTGTTCATCGTCTTCCTGGTGCTGTTCGTGGCTTCTTTCTTCTTCGGACGCGGCAGGGGCTGACCCATGAACAGGATCCTGGCCGGCGCCCTGCTGCTGGGCGCCGTTACCACGGCCATGGCGGCCAATGACGGCCAGGTCCGTGCCAACCAGCTGCTCGGCACGGACCCCGAATACCGGGAAACCTGGCAAGACACGATCAAGGGCGAGGAGCGCCTGCCGGAGTGGGTGATCAACCTCACCGGCAGCGCGCCGCTGCAGATGTCGGCGGTCACCGAGGACGGCGACAAGTACCTGGTCGGCCCGCTGTGCGAGTCGCAGGGCAACTGCACCCACAAGCGCCTGATCGTGGCGTTCAGCTGGAACAAGGACGATGCCTACGGGATGCTGGTCGAAGTGCCCGAGGGCCTGCCCTCGGACAAGTCCCCCACCCGCCACGCGGACTACCGCTGGCTGGGCAAGCCCGACGACGGCATGAAGGCATTGCTGCAGGAGCAGCTCAAGCGTGACCCCAACTGGTACTGAGTTTTTACCGGGCGGGCACGCACTGTAATGAAATGGAAGCTGAACCTTTCTATCGTTCTGGCTTCTATGATGCGCCGCCTCGAGGAGAGGCAGCACATGACCAGGGGGCCGGGCTGTTCTGATTGTTGCAGGATCGGAGTGGCCTAGGGGTACAGGGAGTACCTCCTTCGTGGGCCGGGTCAGGAGAGGGTGGCATCGGAAGTTGCAGGTCGGCCAGGGGTCGGTCTGGCTTCCGAAGCGCCTGATCAAGCATCCCCTTCCTATATATGTGCGTGAATTTTCCTAAAGACACATTTTGTAGTGACCGTATATCGTTTTTTTTTCGATTGTCCGGCCGGTCAGGACAAGTGGCATTTCAGCCATTCGGATTGTCGAACACGCCATCAAAACCCCCGCATGCATACCGTCAAATCTGCCGAAACATGGCGGTTTGGTCTTGTTCGGAAAACCGAACGTTTAAAATCAAGCACTTGGCGATGCCCGATTTCAGTGCGGAGTCTCATGCCGATTCGGCATGGGGTAGTCGTTTCCGGCATTAGACTGGCCCCTTCCCCATCGCAATAGTTGCCGCCTTTTTCCCTGGCCCGAGCCCCCTCAAGGTGCGCTCGCGGTGACCTTCCATGGGGTCGTCGAGTGGAAACGATGCGTTACCGGCAGGCTGTGAACAGCTCTGGGACGCGGTTTTCCGGTTGATGCCCGTGACCACTACAACAAAGGGTAATGACATGAAGAAGGCAAAACTGAGCCTCGCCTGGCAGATCGTCATCGGTCTGTTGCTGGGCGTTGCAGTCGGCGCGCTACTGAATCATTTCAGTGCAGAAAAGGCATGGTGGATCAGCAACGTCCTCCAGCCCGCTGGCGACATCTTCATTCGCCTGATCAAGATGATCGTTGTCCCGATCGTGATTTCGTCGCTGATCGTGGGTATCGCCGGGGTAGGCGACGCGAAGAAACTGGGCAGCATTGGCCTGAAGACCATCCTCTACTTCGAGGTGGTGACCACCATCGCCATCGTCGTCGGCCTGGTGCTGGCCAACGTGTTCCACCCGGGCGCCGGCATCGACATGAGCACCTTGGGCACTGTCGATATCTCTAAGTACCAGGCCACTGCGGCCGAGGTACAGCATGAGCACGCGTTCATCGAGACCCTGCTCAACCTGATCCCGTCGAACATCTTCGCGGCGCTGATGCGTGGCGAGATGCTGCCGATCATCTTCTTCTCGGTGATGTTCGGCATGGGCCTGTCGAGCCTCAACGCCGAGCTGCGCGAGCCGCTGGTGCGTACCTTCCAGGGCGTGTCGGAGACCATGTTCAAGGTCACCCACATGATCATGAACTACGCCCCGATCGGCGTGTTCGCCCTGATCGCCGCCACCGTCGCCAACTTCGGCTTCGCCTCGCTGCTGCCGCTGGCCAAGCTGGTGCTGCTGGTGTACTTCGCCATCGCCTTCTTCGCCTTCATGGTGCTGGGCCTGGTGGCGCGCGTGTTCGGCTTCTCGATCATCAAGATCATGCGCATCATGAAGGACGAGCTGATCCTCGCCTACTCCACCTCCAGCTCCGAGACCGTGCTGCCGCGCGTGATCGAGAAGATGGAAAAGTACGGCGCGCCGAAGTCGATCTGCTCGTTCGTGGTGCCGACCGGCTACTCGTTCAACCTTGACGGTTCGACCCTGTACCAGAGCATCGCGGCGATCTTCATCGCCCAGCTGTACGGCATCGACCTGTCGATCGGCCAGCAGCTGATGCTGGTGCTGACCCTGATGGTCACCTCCAAGGGCATCGCTGGCGTGCCGGGCGTGTCGTTCGTGGTACTGCTGGCCACCCTGGGCAGCGTCGGCATTCCGCTGGAAGGCCTGGCCTTCATCGCCGGTGTCGACCGCATCATGGACATGGCCCGTACCGCGCTGAACGTGGTGGGCAACGCCCTGGCCGCGGTGGTCATCGCCAAGTGGCAGGGTATGTACGACGCCGAAAAAGGCGAGGCGTACTACAAGTCGCTGGTGCTGGACAAAGGCAAGACCGAGGCAGTGGTGGCGGGCAAGACCGTCAGCCAGTAAGGCCTTGAGCTGAACCAGAAAGCCCCGACTTGTCGGGGCTTTTTTGTTTTCCGTGCCGCCACACTCCCCCCTGTAGGAGCGGCCTTGTGTCGCGAAAGGGGCGCGTAGCGGCCCCACGATCTCGGCATCATGCAAAATCGCTGGGGCTGCTGCGCAGCCCATTCGCGACACAAGGCCGCTCCTACAGCAGCCAGACACCGGCATGCGCTATCATTCGGGCATTTTTCACAGGGGAATTCAGGATGCTCAACGCCCTCTGGCTCGGCTTTTTCGTGGTGGCGGCCATCTCTGCCTTGGCGCAATGGCTGGTGGGCGGCAACGCCGAGATCTTCGCCGCTATGGTCGTGAGCATCTTTGCCATGGCCAAGCTGTCGGTGGAGGTCATGGTGCTGCTGTTCGGCACCCTGACCCTGTGGCTGGGCTTTCTCAAAATCGCCGAGAAGGCCGGCATCGTCGAATGGCTGGCCAAGGTGCTCGGCCCTCTGTTCGCCCGCCTGATGCCTGAAGTGCCGCGCGGCCACCCTGCCCTGGGCCTGATCACCATGAACTTTGCCGCCAACGGCCTGGGCCTGGACAACGCCGCCACGCCGATCGGCCTGAAAGCCATGCGCGCCCTGCAGGAGCTCAACCCCAGCACTACCACGGCGAGCAACGCGCAAATCCTGTTCCTGGTGCTCAACGCCTCGTCGCTGACCCTGTTGCCGGTGACCATCTTCATGTACCGCGCCCAGCAGGGCGCCGCCGACCCGACCCTGGTGTTCCTGCCCATTCTGCTGGCCACCAGCGTGTCGACCCTGGTGGGCCTGCTGTCGGTGGCGGTGATGCAGCGCCTGCGCCTGTGGGACCCGGTGGTGCTGGCCTACATGATCCCCGGCGCCTTGCTGCTGGGTGGCTTCATGGCGTTTCTCGGCACCCTGTCGTCGGCGGCCCTGTCCGGCCTGTCGTCGATCCTCGGCAACCTGACGCTGTTCGGCGTGATCATGCTGTTTTTGCTGATTGGCGCGCTGAAGCGGGTGAAGGTGTATGAAGCCTTCGTCGAAGGCGCCAAAGAGGGCTTCGATGTGGCCAAGGGGCTGCTGCCGTACCTTGTGGCCATGCTGGTGGCGGTGGGCGTGCTGCGCGCCTCGGGCGCCCTGGAGCTGGCCCTGGACGGCATTCGCCATGCGGTGAGCTGGCTGGGCCTGGATACCCGCTTCGTCGAGGGCCTGCCCACCGCGCTGGTCAAGCCGTTCTCCGGCAGCGCCGCGCGGGCCATGCTGATCGAAACCATGCAGGTGCATGGTGTGGACAGCTTCCCGGCGCTGGTGGCGGCGACCATCCAGGGCAGCACCGAGACCACCTTCTACGTGCTGGCGGTGTACTTCGGCGCTGTGGGTATCCAGCGGGTGCGCCACGCTGTCGGTTGCGCCCTGCTGGCGGAATTCTCCGGCGTGGTGGCAGCGATCTTCGTCTGCTACTGGTTCTTTGCCTGAGCCTGGCTGGCCTGGCTAACGCTCCAGTCGATCACCTGGCGGGTCAGCTGGTCGCTGGCTGCGCCGAAGCCGCTGACCACCGCCGGCACCTGGGTGCCTGACAGCGGCTGGCGCACCTCGAAGCGCTTGCTGGCCAGAATGCGCTGGCTACGCCCTTGCACCAGGCGGGCATCGTAGCGGATCACCACCTCCACCTGCTGGCCTTGGCGGTATTCGCTCTGGAACGCCTGCAACTCCCCGCCCAGCTCGTAGTCGGCCTGCAGGTTGCTGTCGTCGGCGCTCAGCCGCTGCACCCGGCCGTCACGCTGGAAGCCATCGAGCAGGCGGTTGCGCAGCAATTGCGGCGCCGGGTCGCTCCAGCGCGCGCCCTGGTAGCTGCTGATTACGTCGCCCTGGGGGATCACGGCAATGCGCGGCCCGGCCAGGGCTTCGCTGGCCAAGGGTTTGTTCAGGCGCAGCGACCAGCCCACCGGTGCCGCGCTGCCTGTGGCCTGGCTGGCCGGCAGCCGGTAGATATCCACCGGCGCGCTCTGCGGCAGGATCGAGCAGGCCGAGGCCAGGCCCAGGGTGGCGGCGAGTGTGGCCAGGCGCAGCGAGCGGTTCATGGCTGGAACTCCTTGTTGTTGTCGCGGCCCAGCAGGTAGCCGCTGGGGTCGGCCTCCAGGCGCCGGGAGATGCCCTTGAGCGAATTGAGGGTTTCACGCAGTTCGCGGATGGCCGGGGCCACCTGATTCAGGCCCTGGGCGCCGTCGTCGATGGACTGGCGGTTGTCCTGCAGCAGGCTGTTCAGGGTGGCTGCGCTTTCGGCCAGCGACTGCATGGCCTGCTCGGCGCTGCCGATGGCCTGCTTGCCCTGGCTGCCCAGCAGGCCGTTGGCGTTTTTCATCAAGGCCTGGGTTTCGGCCAGGGTGGCGTTGGCCTGGCGGCCGACTTCCGACAACTGCGCCAGGGTATCGGCGATGCCGCCCTTCTTGCTGGCGAAGGCGCCGGTGGTCTGGTCGAGGTTGGCCAGGGTGTTGCTCAGGTGCTCGACGTTGCTTTCCGAGAACATCTGGTTGGCGTTGTGCAGCAGCAGGTTGATGTTGGTCACCAGGTCGCTGCTGTCGTTGAGCAGGCGCGAAATCGGTGAGGGCGAGGCGATGATGATCGGCAGTTTGCCGTCCTTGCCCTTGAGTTCCGGGCTTTGCGGCGTGCCGCCACTGAGCTGGATGAACGAGTTGCCGGTGACCCCGGCCAGGGTCAGCTTGGCCTGGGTGTCCTCTTTTACCGGCGTGTCGCCGCTCAGGCGCACCCGCGCCAGTACCCGGCGCGGGTCCTGCGGGTCGAGGCGCAGGCTGCTGACATCACCCACCTTGATGCCGTTGTACTGCACCGGGCTGCCCCGGGACAGGCCCGACACCGCCTCGTTGAACACCACTTCGTAATCCTTGAATGCATCGTCGACGCTGGACTTGGTCAGCCACAGGCCGAACAGCATGGCGCCGGCCACCACCAGCACGGTGACCAGGCCGATCAATACATGGTGAGCTCGGGTTTCCATCGTTCAGCGCTCCTGGCGGGCGCGCAGGGCGGCGCTTTCGGCCGCCCGGCCGCGCGGGCCGTGAAAGTATTCGTGAATCCAGGCGTCGTCGGTTTGCTCGACTTCGCTCAAGGGGCCGGCCACCAGCACTTTCTTCTGCGACAGCACCGCCACCCGGTCGGTGATGGTGTAGAGGGTGTCCAGGTCGTGGGTGATCAGGAACACCGACAGGCCCAGGGCGTCACGCAGGGTGAGGATGAGCTGGTCGAAGGCGGCGGCGCCGATCGGGTCCAGGCCGGCGGTGGGCTCGTCGAGGAACAGGATGTCCGGGTCCAACGCCAGGGCGCGGGCCAGGGCGGCGCGCTTGATCATGCCGCCGGACAGCGAGGCGGGGTACTTGTCGGCGGCGCTGATCGGCAGCCCGGCCAGGGCCAGCTTGACCCCGGCCAGGTGCTCGGCGTCGGCCCGCGACAGGCCGGCGTGCTCGATCAGCGGCAGGGCGACGTTTTCGGTGACGGTCAGCGACGAGAACAGCGCGCCCTTCTGAAACAGTACGCCGAAGCGCCGTTCGATCAACGAACGCTGCTGCTCGCTGGCCCCGGCCAGGTCCTGGCCGAACACCTTCACCTGGCCCTCGTTGGGCTGGCGCAGGCCGATGATGCTGCGTAGCAGCACCGACTTGCCGCTGCCCGAGCCGCCGACCACGGCGAGGATCTCGCCGCGGTACAGGTCCAGGTCGAGGTTTTCGTGCACGCTCTGGCTGCCGAAGCGGTTGCACAGGCCGCGGGCCTCGATCACAGCTTCGCTCACCAGCCCATCTCCATGAAGAACAGCGCGGCCACTGCGTCCAGCACGATGACCACGAAAATCGACTGGACCACGGCAGAGGTGGTGTGGGCGCCGACCGATTCGGCGCTGCCACTGACCTTGAAACCTTCCAGGCAGCCGATGGCGGCGATCAGGAAGGCGAAAAACGGCGCCTTGGCCAGGCCTACCAGAAAGTGCTGCACGCCGATATCGCTTTGCAGCAACGACAGGAACATGGCCGGGGTGATGCCCAGCGACAGCGCACACACCACGGCGCCGCCGACGATGCCGCAGATCATCGCGACGAAGGTCAGCAATGGCAGGGCGATCAGCAGCGCCAGTACCCGTGGCACCACCAGCAGTTCGATGGGGTTCAGGCCCAGGGTGCGGATGGCGTCGATCTCTTCGTTGGCCTTCATCGAGCCGATCTGCGCGGTGAACGCACTGGCGGTGCGCCCGGCCATGAGGATGGCGGTCAGCAGCACGGCGAACTCGCGCAGGAACGAGAACGCCACCAGGTCGACGGTGAAAATGGTCGCACCGAAGGCGGCCAGCACCGTGGCACCGAGGAAGGCCACCACGGCGCCCACCAGGAAGGTCAGCAGGGCGACGATGGGGGCGGCGTCCAGGCCGGTCTGTTCAAGGTGGGCGACCACCGGGGTGAGCCGCCAGCGGCGGGGCTGGAAGGCGCGCACGAACAGGGTTTGCAGGATCAGGCCGATGAAGCCCAATACCTGCTGGGTGTCCTGCCACAGGGTGTCGACGGCGCAGCCGATGCGTGCCAGCAGCTGGATCAGCACCGGGCGTTCGGGTTGTTTGACCGGGATGCAGTAGTTCTGCACCGAGCTGTAGACGTTGTGCAGCAGCGCGCGGCTGGCTTCGGGCAGCTCGCCGGTGCAGCGCGACAGGCGCTCGGCCCCGAGCAGTTCGGCCAGCAGCGAGGCGCCGGCGGTGTCGAGGCGCCCGAGCTGGCTGAGGTCGACCTGGGTGTCAGCCTGGTATTGGCTGCGCAGGCGCTCGCATTCGCGCTTGAGGCTGGCGTAGTGGGCCAGGGTCCAGTCACCGGCGATGCGCAGGCGGGTGGGCTGCTGCTGGTGGTCCAGGGTGGCGCTCGGGGCGGTCATAGGCTCCCTGCATCTGACGAATGGCACAGAGGCAGATCATAGCGCAGCGGGGTGGCCGGGGTTTGTTGAAAATGTGCTGTGCGCCAGGTTCGCACCCTCTTTGTAGGAGCGGCCTTGCCGGGGCGCCGGACCGGTCGGAAAGGGCTGCGAAGCGGCCCCAGGATCTCGGCATCATGCAAAATTGCTGGGGCCGCTGCGCGCCCCTTTCGCGACACGAGGCCGCTCCTACAGGGGGGGCGCGACTCAGCCTGGAACCGGCACATCCTCGACCACCTTGAAGCGCAGCACGCCGATCACCTGGCCGTCTTCGGTCAGCACCCGCACCTGCCACTTGCCCACCGGGTTGGGCGGGAAGTTCTGCTTGTGGGTCCAGGCCCGGTAGCCTTCTTTACGCCCGCCGTGGATGTCCAGCGCGATGCGGTCGACTTCTTTGCCGTCCAGTTGCCACACATGGTAGATGCGTTCGTCCAGGCCGCGCGGTGCGTTGATCGAGGTATAGGCGTACAGCCCGCCGTTGCGGATGCGGCTCGCAGGCACTTCGTCCAGCGATTCACCCGGTTGGCGGTTGATCACTTCGGTGCTGACGGCCACATCGGTCAGCCACAGGGTGGCCGGCGGTACCCAGGAGCGCAGCAGCCAGCCACCGCCGCCCACTGCCAGGGTTACCAGCACCAGTGCCACGCCGCGCCGCCAGGTGCGGATCGGGAAGCTGCTGGCAAGGCTTGGGAACGACAGCACCATGGCCGCAATCAGCGCCAGCTTGAAACTTTGCGCGGTGGTCAGGTGCAGGATGATCGGCAGCGCGGTGAGCATTGCCGCGAACAGGGTCAGGGTGTGCAGCGCAAGGAACAGCCAGCGCCGCGGGGCCAGCCACTTGTAGTACAGCGGGTCGATGATCGACACCAGCCCGGCGCCGGCCAAGAGACCTGTGAAAATCAGCTGGCCGCTGTTCCAGGTGGTGGTGATGAAGAAGAACGGCAGGACGAAGAACAGGCTTTCCTGGTGGATCATCTGCGTAGCGTAGCGCAGCAGCGGCTGCGGGATCTCACGCTTGAAGGTGCGGGCGAACAGGCCGGTGAGGGTATTCTCCAGCATCAGCCAGACCCAGCTGACCAGCATGAGGATGGCGATCCAGCTGGCGAGGCCGGCCTGGCGGTCGACCAGGATGAAGCTGCCGATACCGGAGAGAAAGCCGCCGAGCGCGATGATGCCGGGGTAGCGCTTGAGCAGTTCGATCAGGCGCAGGACGAAATTGGGGATTGGGGGCATGGGTCTGCAACAGAAAATGTGGGGGCTGTACCGGCCTCTTCGCGGGTAAACCCGCTCCCACAGGTCAATTGCGGCCTGCGGGCATGCGCGGTCCCTGTGGGAGCGGGTTTACCCGCGAAAAGGCCGGCACAGGATACCGCCGAATCACTACTGACGTGTAGCACGGCGCCAGCGGATCAGCCCGGCGGCGGCGACCAGCCCCAGCAGCAACGCTACCAGCCCGTACAGCTCGTCGTAGCCCAGCAGCGGTTTTTCGATGCGCAGGTAGCCCGGCTCTTTCAGCAGTTGCTGCAGCGCCGCGTCGGCCTGCTTGAGGCTGACCTGGCGCAGCTGGCGCACCGGGTCGCTGAAGCGGCCGTTGTCGTAGGCGTTGAGCGCGCCCCAGTAGTAGTCGGCCAGCGCTGTGTTGCCCTGGCTGGTCCAGCTCTCCCGGGCAATGGCGGCTTCCTTGATGCGGGCGAAGGTGTCCGGGTCCAGGCCATGCTTGCGCAAGTGCTCGAACAGCTGCTCGAGCACCTTCACTGCGGCATCGAGGTCGTCACGCTCAAGGTCGGCGTTGAGGCTGAGCAGGCCGCTGTCGCCGAAGCTCTCGCGCTGCGCCGAGGGGCCGTAGGACAGGCCGTGGCGCAGGCGCAGCTGGTCGTACAGGGCCCAGTCGAGGTAGCGCGACAGCAGCTCCAGGGTCTGGTCGTGGCCCTCTTCAAGCGTCGGCTCGACGAACAGCCAGTGCAGCTTGACGCTGTCGCCCAGCCAGCCGCGGATCAGGTCACGGCGCTGCTCGGCCTGGCGGCTGATGCTCTCGAGGTTGCGCCGCTCCTCGGGCTCGCTGGCCGGCAGCTCGGCAAAGGTGCGCTCCAGGTAGGCCGGCAGCAGGCGGTCGAGGCCGCCGACCACGATCAGCGTCATGTTGTTGGCGGCGTACCAGTGCTCGCGCAGTTGCTGTACCTGTTGCAGGGTCATGTCTTCGAGGTCGGAGCGCTCTTCGCATTTGAGGCCCAGCTCGGTGGCCAGCTGGTCGCTGGCCGGGTGGCCGACCTGCTGGCGGTCGAGCCAGCGCTGCAGGTGGCCGTAGTGGCCGCCGTCCTCGCGCTCGATGATCTGCTTGGCGGTGGCCAGGGCCTTGGCGTCGATGCGGGTGTCGCGCAGCAGGGCCAGCAGCAGGTCGAGGACCTTGCGCTGGTTGCGCGCCGGGGCCTCGATCACGAAGGTGGTGTCGGCGCTGCTGGTAAAGGCGTTCCACTCCCCGCCCAGGGCCTGCAGGCGTTCTTCCAGGCCGCCCTCGCCGGTTTCGTCGATGCCGCTGAACAGCAGGTGCTCCAGCAGGTGCGGCAGCTCGCGCTGGTTGCAGTCGAAGTCATCCAGGCCCACGCCGACCACCAGGCGGATCGACACATGGTCGCGCTCATAGCCGGACTTGAGGATCACCTGCAGGCCGTTGGGCAGCAGGTAGCCCTCCACCCGCGAACGGTCGAGGGCAAGGCTGGGCAGGCTCAGGATCAGCAGGCAAACGAACATCAGGCAACGCATGGGCGAGCTTCGGTCTCCGGGTGCGTGTGTTTACGGCTGGCGGGCTTCGTCCGGCACGCTGTCGAGCATCAGCCCGCCGGTGTCGGTACCGCCCAGTACCACATAGGCACTGCTGCAGAACAAAGAGTTCAACCGCTTCATGTCGGCAATCAGCTCCAAGTGTAGCGAACTGGTCTCGATACTCTGCACCACTTTACGTTGCAGGCGGCTGACATGGGCGTGGGCCAGGCGCCGTTCCTGGGCGCGGAAGCGGCGTTTTTCGCGCAGCAGCAACTGCGCGCTTTCGGGGTCGGCGCTGAGAAACACCGACAACCCCAGGCGCAGGTTGGACAACAACTGCTCCTGCAGGCCGGTGAGCTCTTCGAGCCCTACCTGGGAGAACTCGCGGCGCTGGGAGGTCTTTTGCTGCTGCACCTTGCGCAGCATGCGCTCGATCAGGTCGCAGGCAAGCTTGAGGTTGATGGCAAGCTCGATGGTTTCGGCCCAGCGGCGGTTTTCTGCTTCGCTCAGGTCTTCGCGGGGCATTTGTGCCAGGTACAGCTTGATCGCGCTGTACAGCGCTTCGGCGTCCTCGGCCAGGGCGCGTACCTGTTGCGGCATGGCGGTGTGGCTGCCGCGCAGGGCGCCGAGCATGGCTTCGAGCAGGCTGTCGACCAGATCGCCCAGGCGCAGGGTTTCGCGGGCGGCGTTGGCCAGGGCCAGGCTGGGGGTGGCCAGCGCCGAGGCGTCGAGGTGGCGTGGCTTGACCTGGCCGTTGCCGTGCTCGCGGTCGGGCAGCAGGGTGTTGCACAGGCGGCCCATGAAGGTGACGGTGGGCAGCATGATCAGGCAGCGCAGGGTGTTGTAGAGCAGGTGGAAGCCGATTACCAGCTCCTGCGGGCTGAAGCTCAGGCTGTCCATCCATTCCACCAGCGGGTGCAGCACCGGGATGATCAGCAGCAGGCCGATCAGCTTGTACAGCAGACTGCCCAGGGCCACACGGCGCCCGGCGGTGTTCTGCATGCTGGTGCTGATGAAGGCCAAAAGGCCGCTGCCGATGTTGGCGCCGACCACCAGGCCGATGGCTACCGGCAGGCTGATCACCTCGGCCCCGGCCAGGGTGGCGGTGAGCAGCACGGCGGCCAGGCTGGAATACGAAATCATGGCGAACAGCGCGCCGACCAGGGCGTCCAGCAGGATGTCGCCGGTCAGCGAGGCGAACAGCACTTTCACCCCTTGGGCGTGGGTGATCGGCGCTGCGGCCTGCACGATCAGTTGCAAGGCCAGGATGATCAGCCCCAGGCCGATGGCCACCCGGCCCATCTGGCCGATGCGCGTCTGCTTGCGCGAGAGGAAGAAGATCACCCCGATGAACAGCAGCAGCGGCGACAGCCAGGACAGGTCGAAGGTCAGCACCCGGGCCATCAATGCGGTACCCACGTCGGCGCCGAGCATGATCGCCAGGGCCGGGGTCATGACCATCAGGCCCTGGCCGACGAACGAGGTGACCAGCATGGCGGTGGCGTTGCTGCTTTGCACCACGGCGGTGACGAGGATGCCGGCGATGAACGCCAGCGGGCGTTTGTTCATGTTCTGGCTGAGCACCCGGCGCAGGTTCGAGCCGTACACCCGCAGGATGCCGGTGCGCACGATGTGCGTGCCCCACACCAGCAGGGCCACGGCGGAGAGCAGGTTGAGCAAGGTCAGCATGGTCAGGCCCCCTTTTGTTCTACGCCCCTGTGCGGGGCCAATGGGTGACGCGGTGAGCCTGGCCCGGGGGTGGGCGTTGGTTTTTTGCAGGGCTCACTGAAGCTTTAGTTGGTTTGCGTGGTGGTTGCCAGCTTGGCATGGCTGAAATGCTTTTGAAACATTTGCTGGCCCTATCGCCGGCAAGCCGGCTCCTACAGGGAACGGCGAAACCTTGTAGGAGCCGGCTTGCCGGCGATGAGGCCGGTACAGGCAAAAACGAAAAAAGGCCCCGAAGGGCCCTTTTCTACCGCGCTCCCGGGGTCTATTGACCCGGAATGTCCTTGCGCAGTTTCACCGGGTCGTGTTCCAGGCCTTCCTTGCGCGCCTTGGCAGTGCGCATACGAATGTTGATCGCCTCCACCGCCAGCGAGAAGGCCATGGCGAAGTAGACGTAACCTTTCGGTACATGCACGTCGAAAGATTCGGCGATCAGCACGGTACCGACGACGATCAGGAACGAAAGCGCAAGCATCTTCAGCGACGGGTGCTTGTCGATGAAGTCGCTGATGGTACCGGCGCAGAGCATCATCACCAGCACCGCGACGATGATCGCGGCGATCATCACCGGCACGTGGGACACCATGCCTACTGCGGTAATCACCGAGTCCAGCGAGAACACGATGTCGATGATGGCGATCTGGATGATGGTGTAGAAGAACTGGCCGCCGGCGCCCTTGGGCTCGTCGCTGCTTTCGTCCTCGCCTTCCAGGCCGTGGTAGATCTCTTGCGAGCTTTTCCACAGCAGGAACAGGCCGCCGAAGAACAGGATCAGATCGCGGCCGGAGATACCTTGGCCGAGCACATGGAACAGGTCGTCGGTGAGGCGCATGACCCAGGTGATCGACAGCAGCAGCAGGATGCGCGTGACCATGGCCAGGGCCAGGCCGAAGATTCGCGTGCGCGGCTGCATGTGCTTGGGCATGCGGCTGACCAGGATCGAGATCATGATGATGTTGTCGATCCCGAGCACGATCTCAAGGGCCGTGAGGGTGAAAAAGGCAACCCAGATTTCCGGGCTGGTCAGCCATTCCATGTGTATTCCTTCGAGCGGTGAAGGCCAGGCACTTTAAGTGTAGGCGCCTGGCGGTTTGCGTGAGCGTATGTATCAGAGACTGCTGAACAGCGGGAAAGTCCCCAGAACCAGCGCGGCGAGCATTATGCACAGGCACACCAGTACTGCCCACTTGAGGGTGAAGCGTTGGTGGTCGCCGAACTCGATGCCGGCCAGGGCCACCAGCAGGTAGGTGGAGGGTACCAGCGGGCTGAGCAGGTGTACCGGCTGGCCGACGATCGAGGCGCGGGCCATTTCCACCGGGGTGACGCCGTAGTGGCTGGCGAAGTCGGCCAGCACCGGCAGCACGCCGTAGTAGAAGGCGTCATTGGACATGAAGAAGGTGAACGGCATGCTGACGATGGCGGTGATCACTGCCATGTACGGGCCGAACGCCTCGGGGATGACTGCCAGCAGGCTCTTGGACATGGCCTCGACCATGCCGGTGCCCGACAGGATGCCGGTGAAGATACCGGCCGCGAAGATCAGCCCGCTGACTGCCAGTACGCTGGAGGCGTGGGCGGCGATACGGTCTTTTTGCTGCTGCAGGCACGGGTAGTTGACGATCATGGCGATGCTGAAGGCGATCATGAACAGCACCGGCAGCGGCAGGACGCCGGCGATCAGCGCCACCATCAGCGCGGCGGTCAGGGCACCGTTGAACCAGATCAGCTTGGGGCGACGCGCTTCAGGGAATTGCGAGACGCTGATTTCGCTGTGGTCGATGTCGTCGGTGGGCAGGTGCAGCTCACCCAGCCGGGCGCGTTCGCGCAGGCCGTACCAGTAGGCGATGGCAAGGATTGCCAGCACGCCGAAGGCCATGGCCGGGATCATCGGCACGAAGATGTCCGACGGGTCGACGTGCAGGGCGCTGGCGGCGCGGGCGGTGGGGCCGCCCCAGGGGGTCATGTTCATCACCCCGCCGGCGAGGATGATCAGGCCGGCCATGATCCGCGGGCTCATGCCTAAGCGGCTGTACAGCGGCAGCATGGCGGCGCAGCAGATCATGTAGGTGGTGGCGCCGTCACCGTCGAGGGACACCACCAGGGCCAGTACGGCGGTGCCGACCGAGACTTTCAGCGGGTCGCCCTTGACCAGCTTGAGGATCTTGCGCACGGCCGGGTCGAACAGGCCGGAGTCGATCATCAGGGCGAAGTACAAGATGGCGAACATCAGCATCACGCCGGTGGGCGCGAGCTTGCTGATGCCTTGCAGCATCATCGGGCCGATGTCGCTGTAGAAGCCGCCGAACAGGGCGAACAGGATCGGTACCAGGATCAGCGCGATCAAGGCCGACAGGCGCTTGGTCATGATCAGGTACATGAAGGTGATGACCATGGCAAAGCCGAGGAAGGTCAGCATGGCGGTACTCCAGGCGTGGCGCGAAAGGGAAGGCTATTCGGGCGGATCAGCGCGTCAGGCGCTGCGCGGGGAGTAACGGGAGGGGGCTTGCAGACATGCGGGCACGGGAAGGCATCAGTATCACCATTGTTGTTGTTGGATGGGCCGGGCGCGGAAGGTTCCGGGTGCCCTGGCTGACCGGTCTGACGCCGGTAGTGGCGCTATCCTATGCGGGCAAGCTTTCAGCCAGCTTTCGCCTGTGGCGAGGCGACAAGAGGTCGTGCGGATGACGGATGAAGTGACGGGCGGGTGTCATTGCGGCGCTCTACGGTACCGCTTGCGCGGTGATCTGAGTGATGTTGCGCATTGCCATTGCTCGATTTGCCGGCGGGTCAGCGGCGGGACTTTGGTGACCTGGGTGACCGTGGTTTTGAAAGATTTCGAGTGGCTGTGCGGGTCGGCGCAGCGCTATGTGGCACCCGACAGCTGCAGCCGGTATTTCTGTGGCAGCTGCGGGGCGCATGTGGCGCTGGTGACTACTCACAGCCCGGATACGCTGGATGTGACGGTGGCGACCCTGGACCACCCCGAGCGGGTGCCGGCCAACCGGCATATCTGGGTGGGCAGCCGCTTGCCGTGGATGCGGGTGGATGAGGGGTTGCCGGAGGAGGATGAGGAACGGTTTTAGCAACCGGGCCGTTGGCGCAACACGATCACTGTAGGAGCGGCCTTGTGTCGCGAAAGGCTCGCGCAGCGGGCCCAGGATCTACGCACCATTCAATACCGTCGGGCCCGCTGCGCGGGCCTTTCGCGACACAAGGCCGCTCCTACAGCGAGCGGTGATTGGCTTCAGGGCAACTGCAGCCCTCCAGCGGCCTTGTGCAGTTTGCGCAGGTGCTCACCCACCTGCTTGATGTTGGCCTCCACGGCCTTGATCTCCCTGCCCCGCTCCGGCCCTAGCAGCGCCCTCACCTGCTGGTCCAGCGTGGTGCTCAGGCTCAGCAGCTGGGCCTGGCGTTCGCTGCTCACCTGCTCCAGCTGCTTGCGCTCTTCGGGCTGCGGCAGGCCGTAGCCCCCTGCCCCCAGCAGCTCCGCCGGGCGGCTGAGGAAGCCGCTGTTGGCCAGCATTGCCTGCAGGGTCTCGTTGGCCTTGTCGAAACTGCCGTCCTTGATCGCCCGCTCGTTGAGGTAACGCTGCTTCACCTCGTCCTGGGCCAGCAGCAACTGGCGGCGCAGGCCGGCCTGCTCGAGCAGCAGCAACGCCGCGCTGGTGCGCAAATCGGCGCGCTCGAACCAAGGGCGGCGCTGTTCGGCGTCCAGGGCCAGCCAGTCTTCGACGTGGGTCTGTTTTACCGGCAGCTGCTTTTTCAGCACCTCGAACATGGCTTGGTAGCGGTCGCGGTAGGAGTCGAAGCGATAACCCAGGCGCAGCGCCTCGCGCGGGTCGTCGAGCACGCTGGTGTCGGCCAGGCCACGGCCCTTGAGCACTTCCAGCAGGCCGTTGGGCATGATTGCGTCGAGGTCGGCCAGGCGTGGGTTGCCGGTGCCGCTGCGCAGCAGCTTGAGCGACTCCACCGCGCAGTTGTTGGACAGGAAGTAGTAGTTGCCGTCGTAGCTCCAGTGCATCTCGGCGGCCTGGCGCACCAGGTTTTCGATTTCGTCGCGGCTGAGCTTGAGCGGTACCGAGGCCAGGCTGCGCAGCTCGGTCTTGGTGTATTCGTCGATCACCTGGCCCAGCGGCAGCACGAACAGCCGCGACGGATAGGCGCCGGTCAGGCCGTCCCAGCTGGACAGTTGCACGTCGTTGACGAAGGCGCGGTACGACAGCACCAGGCTCTGGTCGAGGTCCAGCCGGCAGTCCGGGCCGCGCGGCCGGCCGGGGGCGCAGATCACCAGGCGCAGCATGCTGTGGCCCCAGCGGCTGACCCAGTTCTGGTTGGCTTCGGCCAGCAGGTAGTCCACCTCGTAGACCCGCTCGGGGTCGATTTCGCCCAGCGGCTGGCGGGCAAAGTCGTTGCCGGCGTTGAGGAACGGCAGGCTCTTTTCGCAGGCGCTCTGCTGCGGCGCCCAGCCAAAGTGCTCGCGCAGGTAGTGGTTAAGCGCCGGGCGGCGGCAGGCGTAGCTGGGGTCGAGGAGGAAGTACTCCATGTTGACCGCGATGAACTCCTTCGGGCTGCTCAGCTCGTAGGGGTCGGGGCTGCGTACCAGCTGGCCGTTGTGCTGTTCGCGTTCGCCGCGCCGGCCGACGTATTGCGGCCAGCCGGCGAGGTCGAGCAGGCGTGGGTCGTCGCTCAGGGTGAAGCGGCGTTCGGCCTGGCCGCGGCAATCACCGGGCAGGCCGACCTTGCCCAGGACGCCCTGCTGGCGCTTGCAGCGGCTGATCAGCTGGCGTTCGGCGGCGGGCCACAGGCGGGCACGGTCGTAAATGTGGGTGAGCTCGTGCAGCACGGTGGCCAGCAGCTCTTCGTGCACGGTGCCGTGGGGGCGGTTGGTCTTCTCATTCCGGTCGCTGCCATCCACCAGGCCCGGCAACAGGCGCCGGTTGAGGTCGAGGGTGGACACCGGCGTGGCCTGGCCGTAGGCGTCCTCGGGCATGTGCCCGGTCCAACTGACCAGCACCTGGCGGTCGAGCTGCTGCTTGAAGCGCGGTGGCAGCTTGGCCATGGCTTCGTCGAGCAACTGTTGGGTGGCGTGTTGCTGGGGTTGGTCCAGGCCGTCAGCCTGTAGCACCAACTGCAGGTCGGCCAGGGCGGGCGTGCCAAGCAGCGTCAGGGCGCAGCCGAGCAGCCAGGCACGCGCGCGCTTCACAGCGACAGGATGGCTTCGGCCAGTACCTGGTCGCTGGCGTCGCGCGCTTCAGGCAGCTGCGTGCGCAGGGCATTGAACGCGGCTTCCAGTTGCGCGCCGCGAATGTCGCCGTTGCTGGCGACGAAGCTGGCTGCGTCGTCGTGGGCATCGCGGACCACTTTCGAATCGCGAATCGAGGTGGTGGTGTCGGAGGTGAAATCGATCGAACGGCCAGAGGCGCGGACGATGATGTTGCTGGTGGCCACCAGGGTGTGGGCCTGGGCCATGTCGGCCAGTACAAGCATGCCGAGGGCAGCGGCGATCAGCGGTTTACGCATGGAGCATCTCCAGAAGATACAAAGGAGTCAGGGGGTGTTCATTGGACGAGAATCGCCTCGGCCAGTTCAAGGTCGCCGACAGAGTGACAGCTGTGCTGTGCACGCAGCGAAACCAGCGCCGCCTGCAGGCGGGCGCCGCGAATCAGGCCGTCAGTGGCAACGAAAGCTGCAGCGTCGTCACGGGCGGCGGCGACGATCTTGCGATCGAAGGGCGCGGTGGTCACCTGGCTTGTGACATAACCGGTGCCGACGAGGCTTTGGGTGGTGACATCCATGGCATGGGCGCTTCCCACACCGGCGAGGGCGAACAGCAAGGGCAAGTAACGCATGGGCTCTCGGGTGGCAATGGTTTCGGGCAGCGAAGGCTACCCCGGATGCGCTGGCCAGGGCCAGTGAATCCGGGGGCTAAGGCTTGTATTAGAGGGCCAGGATGGCGCGGGCCAGTTGCGCGTCGCTGGCTTGCAGCTCGGGCATTTGCTGGCGGATGTGCAGGAATGCGCTTTCCAGCGAGGCACCGCGGATGGCGCCTTCGCTGCCGACGAAGCTGGCGGCGTCGTCACGGGCGGCCTTGACGATCTTGTCGTCACGGAACGACGAAGTGACGTCGGAGGTGGCATCGGTGGTGGCGGCGCCGGCGCGCACCACGGCGTCGGTGGTGACTACGAAGCTGGTGGCTTGTGCGGCACCGGCGAGCGACAGCAGCAAGGCGGCGCCAATCAGATGATAACGGGACATTTTGCTGGACTCCTGTACAGGGTCGGGAGGGTTCTGGTTATCGGACGCTCGCTTGGCTCGTCACGGTACGTTTACTGCCAGGCGTGTAGGACAAGCGTAACACGCCTCGGTTCGCCTGCCCGGAAGCGCTAAACATCACATTTCGTAACTGTACTTGTGGTTTAGTGATTTTATGAAACTGTACATGTGTGTGCTGTAAACCGCTCTGGACCGGGCATCACAAACAAAAAACCCGTCGCAGTCACCTGCGACGGGTTCTTGAGAATTCGCGGTGCCGGCCGGGGCCGGCTACCGAAGCTTAGCGCCAGAACGGCTTGCTGAGCTCTTCGTAACGCTGCGATTCGCTGATACCGGCGTCGGCCAGCAGGCGGGCGTCCAGGCGAGCCAGTTGGCGGCGGCTGGCCATGCGGCGCTGCCACAGCAGCAGGGTGGACAGGGCGCGCAGCGGCAGCGAAGTGCTGGAGGCTTGGGCGTTGCTTTCGAAGACCAGACCGGAACTGAGGGTACGTTCCATGATGTGACGTCCTTCCGCTTATGGCGGGATTAGATAGTGATTTAACTGGTGCCCATCTTCCTCCTCCGTTGTCCATAACAGTAGATACAGTTAAGTAGTAATGTGATAACTCAGTTAACTGTGTAACGCGACTGTTGCACTCGAAATTGGCGATACTGTACTGGTCTGCACTTATATGGTGCAAAAATGCGTGCCGGGTAGGAAGAGTGACGCGGGGGTGTAGGAATTTACCGGTACAGTAGAACAGTTTATTGATGCCTACTGTGTGGGGGCTGAATCTGTTGTGGTGTTCCAGAACGCAATCGCCGGCAAGCCGGCTCCTACAGGGATGCGTGGTCCTTGTAGGAGCCGGCTTGCCGGCGATTGGGTTATCGAGGTGTAACGGGATCAGCTGGCCAGCATGCGCCCGGTTTCTTCCAGGTTTTCGTGCCAGCTCAGGGCTTCGCGCAGAATGTGCGGGGTGTGGCCGCCGCGCTGGCAGGCGCGTTCGAAGTAGTCGTTGAGCGCGGCGCGGAAGTCCGGGTGCACGCAGTTGTCGATGATCGCCCGGGCGCGCTCGCGCGGCGCCAGGCCACGCAGGTCGGCCAGGCCCACTTCGGTGACCAGGATGTCGACGTCGTGCTCGGTGTGGTCGACGTGGCTGACCATCGGCACCACGCTGGAAATCGCACCGCCCTTGGCGATGGACTTGGTGACGAAGATCGCCAGGTGGGCGTTGCGGGCGAAGTCGCCCGAGCCGCCGATGCCGTTCATCATCCGGGTGCCACACACGTGGGTAGAGTTGACGTTGCCGTAGATGTCGAACTCAAGCGCGGTGTTGATGCCGATGATGCCTAAGCGCCGCACCACTTCAGGGTGGTTGGAGATTTCCTGCGGGCGCAGCACCAGCTTGTCTTTATAGCGCTCCAGGTTGCCGAACACGTCGGCGTTGCGCCGGCTCGACAGGGTGATCGAGCTGCCCGAGGCAAAGCGCAGCTTGCCGGCGTCGATCAGGTCGAAGGTCGAGTCCTGCAGCACTTCGGAGTACATGGTCAGGTCTTCGAACGGCGAGTCGATCAGGCCGCACATCACCGCGTTGGCGATGCTGCCGATGCCGGCTTGCAGCGGGCCGAGGTTGTTGCTCATGCGCCCGGCGTCCACCTCGCCTTTGAGGAAGGCGATCAGGTGGTCGGCGATGCCCTGGGTTTCGTGATCGGGCGGCAGCACGGTGGACGGCGAGTCCGGCTGGTCGCTGATGACGATGCCGACGATCTTGGCCGGGTCGATCGGGATGGCGGTGCTGCCGATGCGGTCGTCGACTTTTACCAGCGGGATCGGCGTGCGGGTCGGGCGGTAGGTCGGGATATAGATGTCGTGCAGGCCTTCGAGGTTGGCGTTGTGCGACAGGTTGATCTCGACGATGACCTGCTTGGCGAAGATGGCGAAGCTGGCCGAGTTACCGACGGAGGTAGTCGGCACGATATGGCCCTGTTCGGTGATTGCCACCGCTTCGATGACCGCGATGTCCGGCAGGGTCAGTTGCTTGTTGCGCAGTTGCTCGACGGTTTCCGACAGGTGCTGGTCGATGAACATCACCTGGCCGTCGTTGATGGCCTTGCGCAGGGTGCTGTCGACCTGGAACGGCATGCGCCGGGCCAGCACGCCGGCCTCGGTCAGCTGTTTGTCGAGGTCGTTGCCCAGGCTTGCGCCGGTCATCAGGCTGATCTTCAGCGGCGACTGTTTTGCGCGCTCGGCCAGTGCGTGGGGCACCGCCTTGGCTTCGCCGGCGCGGGTGAAACCGCTCATGCCGACGGTCATGCCGTCCTCGATCAGGCCAGCGGCATCAGCCGCACTCATTACCTTGCTGTGCAGGGAGGACAAGCGGATACGATCACGGTACATGGATTGTTATCTCAGGCTACTGAAGCTACTGGGAGCGCAGTCTAGAGATTTAGCCCGGTGCCGTCCCGCGACCATGGTCGTATGCCAGGCCGCGAAACAGAGCCGTTGATCTGGATCAGGCAAATGCAAAGGCCCCCGGGAATAACTCCCGGGGGCCTTATGCGCTTCTATATATAGAGGCGGGTTTACTCGACGGCCTTGACCATGTCCTCGATGACCTTCTTGGCGTCACCGAACACCATCATGGTCTTGTCCAGGTAGAACAGTTCGTTGTCCAGGCCGGCATAACCGCTGGCCATGGAGCGCTTGTTGACGATGATGGTCTTGGCTTTGAACGCCTCGAGGATCGGCATGCCGGCAATCGGTGATTTCGGGTCGTTCTTCGCCGCCGGGTTGACCACGTCGTTGGCGCCCAGCACCAGTACCACGTCGGCCTGGCCGAACTCGGCGTTGATGTCTTCCATCTCGAACACCTGGTCGTAGGGTACTTCGGCCTCGGCCAGCAGCACGTTCATGTGCCCGGGCATGCGCCCCGCCACCGGGTGGATCGCGTACTTCACGGTCACGCCGTTGTGGGTCAGCTTTTCGGTCAGCTCCTTGAGCGCGTGCTGGGCACGGGCCACCGCCAGGCCGTAGCCGGGGACGATGATCACGCTGTCGGCGTTGCTCAGCAGGAAGGTGGCGTCGTCGGCCGAGCCGGACTTCACAGGGCGCTGCTCTTTCGAGCCCTGTGCGGCGCCGGCGTCGGTGTCGCCACCGAAACCGCCGAGGATCACGTTGAAGAACGAGCGGTTCATCGCCTTGCACATGATGTACGAGAGGATCGCGCCGCTCGAACCCACCAAGGAGCCTGCGATGATCAGCATCGAGTTGTTCAGCGAGAAGCCGATACCGGCCGCTGCCCAGCCCGAGTAGCTGTTGAGCATCGACACCACCACTGGCATGTCGGCGCCGCCGATCGGGATGATGATCAGCACGCCCATGATGAAGGCCAGGGCCAGCATCAGGGTGAAGGCGCTGTAGTGGCCGGTGAAGGTGAACAGCAGGCCCAGGGCGATGGTGGCCAGGCCCAGGATCAGGTTCAGCTTGTGCTGGCCGGCAAACTGTACCGGTGCGCCCTGGAACAGGCGGAACTTGTACTTGCCCGACAGCTTGCCGAAGGCGATCACGGAACCGGAGAAGGTGATGGCACCGATGGCCGCGCCGAGGAACAGCTCCAGGCGGTTGCCGGTGGGGATCGGGTCGCTGATGGCGGCGACGATGCCCATCGATTGCGGCTCCAGCACCGCGGCGATGGCGATGAACACCGCCGCCAGGCCGATCATGCTGTGCATGAAGGCGACCAGCTCGGGCATTTTGGTCATCTCGACGCGCTTGGCCATGATCGAGCCGGCGCTGCCGCCGACCAGCAGGCCGACCAACACGTAGCCGATGCCGGCGGTGGCCAGCTCTGCGCCGAGCTTATAGATGAGCCCAACTGTAGTGAGAATGGCGATACCCATGCCGATCATGCCGAACAGGTTGCCGCGCCGCGAGGTGGTCGGGTGCGACAAACCCTTGAGCGCCTGGATGAAGCAAACCGAGGCGACCAGGTACAGAAGCGTTACCAGATTCATGCTCATGTTTACTTCTGCGCCTCGTTCTTGGTTTTCTTCTTGAACATTTCCAGCATGCGGCGGGTGACCAGGAAGCCACCGAACACGTTGACCGCAGCGAGCGCCACGGCCAGGGTGCCCATGACTTTGCCGGCAGGGGTCACGGTCAGCGCGGCGGCCAGCATGGCGCCGACGATGACGATGGCGGAAATGGCGTTGGTCACGGCCATCAGCGGGGTGTGCAGGGCCGGTGTGACGTTCCACACCACGTGGTAGCCCACGTAGATGGCCAGCACGAAGATGATCAGGTTGTAGATGCCGTGGGAAATCAGCATGTCTTCCATTGTCGTGCTCCTCAGCCGTTTTTGCGCACGACCTGGCCGTCGCGGCACATCAGGCACGCGGCGACGATGTCGTCTTCAAGGTTGATGACCAGTGCGCCGTCCTTGTCGAACAGCAGCTTCATGAAGTCCAGCAGGTTGCGCGCGTACAGCGCCGAGGCATCGGCGCCCACCTGCGCGGGCAGGTTGGTGGGGCCGGCGATGGTCACGCCGTTGTGCTGCACCACCTGGTCGGCGACGGTCAGCGGGCAGTTGCCGCCTTGGGCAGCAGCCAGGTCGATGACCACCGAGCCGGGTTTCATCTGCGCCACGGTCTCGGCGCTGAGCAGGGTCGGTGCCTTGCGGCCGGGGATCAACGCCGTGGTGATGACGATATCTGCCTGCTTGGCGCGCTCGTGTACGGCCTGGGCCTGGCGCTGCATCCAGCTGGCTGGCATTGGCCGGGCATAGCCGCCCACGCCTTGGGCGCACTCGCGTTCCTCGTCGGTCTCAAAGGGCACGTCGATGAACTTGGCCCCCAGCGACTCGATCTGCTCCTTCACCGCCGGGCGCACGTCGGATGCCTCGATCACTGCACCCAGGCGTTTGGCTGTGGCGATGGCCTGCAGGCCGGCCACACCGGCGCCGAGGATGAGCACGCGGGCGGCTTTCACGGTGCCGGCAGCGGTCATCAGCATGGGCATGAAGCGCGGGTAGTGGTGGGCGGCCAGCAACACGGCCTTGTAGCCGGCGATGTTGGCCTGGGACGACAGCACGTCGAGGCTCTGCGCCCGTGAGGTGCGTGGCGCGGCTTCCAGGGCGAAGGCGGTGATGCCGCGCTCGGCCATCTTGGCGATCAGTTCGCTGTTGAACGGGTTGAGCATGCCTGCCAGCAGGCTCCCGCTGTTGATCAGCGCAAGCTCCTGGTCATTGGGCGCGACCACCTTGAGCACCAACTGCGCGGCAAAGGCATCGGCAGCTTCGCCCAGCGTGGCACCCGCGGCTTCATAGGCAGCATCGGGAATGCTGGCGTTGAGCCCTGCGCCCCGTTGCACGGTGACCTGATGGCCTTGGCCGATCAGTTTCTTGATGGTTTCCGGGGTCGCAGCGACCCTTGTCTCACCGGTCTGCGTCTCGAGAGGAACACCAATGTGCACGACTTTTCTCCTGCGGTGACCTTTTGTCTTTGTAGAAACCAGCGCACTTCGTATGGCGCAGCTGGGCGGTCGTAGAGCACGACCCCGCCGGATCCCGGGCGGGGGAGGCATTTTGCAGACGAACCCGGGGGCCTTCAACCGGTTCTGGAGCGATACGAACTTAAAACTACAAGTCACCCTGTGACCGTATGTCGCAACGAACGGGTTCAAACCCTTCAAGCACGCGCTATCTGGAGGTTAGGAGAAATTTTGAAAATTTTTTGCCGACATTCGCCCACGGCTCGGTGAATGTCGCAAAATAAGCCGCAAACCCGCGCGCTTACTAGGGTTGATAGGGTTTTTCACCGGTAGCGGAACAGATTATGAATTTGCGACAAATCCATATATCTGTAGGTGTTCAAAATTATTGACTACGGGGTCAGTTTCGCCGTTTTGCGCTTACTGCGCGCCGGTATACTGCCGGGCCTGGGCCACCAGCCAATCGCGGAACGCCCGCAGTGAAGCGGATTCCACCTTTCGCTCCGGGATCATCAGATGGTAGGCCTTGTCGCTGGCCAGGGCATGCCTGTTTGCGACCACCAACCTGCCCTCCTGCAACTCGCGCTGGATTAGAAACGGTGGGATCAGTGCGATGCCCATCTCGTGCATGGCTGCCTGGGCGAGCATGGAAAACAGCTCGTAGCGCGGGCCTGTCATGTCGCGCGCCACGCTCATGCCTAGGCCGTCGAACCACTGCCGCCAGGCGTAAGGGCGGGTGGTCTGCTGCAGCAGCGGCAGCTCGGCGATGCGCAGTGCTTCGAGGCTGCCCTGCCCGCCCAGCAAGGCCGGGCTGCACACCGGCATGGGGTTCTCGCCCATCAGGCGGTGGGCCTGGGTGCCGGACCAGTCGGCGTCGCCGAAGTAGATGGCGGCGTCGAACGGGGTGTCGGCAAACAGGAACGGCCGGGTGCGGTTGGTGAGGTTGACGGTGACCTCGGGGTGGCGTTGCTGGAAGTCCTTGAGCCGGGGCAGCAACCACTGGGTGCCGAAGGTGGGCACCACCGCCAGCTCGATCACGTTGGCGCCCTGCTGGCGCATTACCGACAAGGTGTCGCGCTCAACGGCATCCAGCTGTGCGGAGACCTGGCGGCTGTAGGACAGCCCGGCCTCGGTCAGCTTCACGCCGCGGCGCGAGCGGCGGAACAACTCGACATTGAGGAATGCCTCCAGCCCACCGATTTGCCGACAGACGGCGCCCTGGGTCAGGGCCAGCTCCTGGGCGGCCTTGGTGAAGCTCTCGTGGCGTGCGGCCGCTTCGAAGCAGACCAGTGCGGTGGTGCTGGGGATCTTGCGGCGCATGTACGTTAACCTCACTTGTCGGCGGGTATTGAGCGCTTTTCGCGCCTTTCGAAGTGAGAAAATATCACTAAAGCGTGCGCAATCCTCGTTTGTCGCATGGGTGGTTCGGGCCTAGGATCAATGCAACGCAATTTTTACCTCCCCCGCATTCGAGGAACCCGCACATGGCCGGTAAAGCAAGCTTCAACTGGATCGACCCGCTGCTGCTCGACCAGCAGCTCACCGAAGAAGAGCGCATGGTGCGTGACAGCGCCTACAGCTTCGCCCAGGACAAGCTGGCCCCGCGCGTGCTGGAAGCCTTCCGCCACGAGCAGACTGACCCGGCGATTTTCCGCGAGATGGGCGAAGTGGGCCTGTTGGGCGCGACCATCCCCGAGCAGTACGGCGGCAGTGGCCTTAACTATGTGTGCTATGGCCTGATTGCCCGCGAGGTGGAGCGTATCGACTCGGGCTATCGCTCGATGATGAGCGTGCAGTCGTCGCTGGTGATGGTGCCGATCAATGAATTCGGCACCGAGGCACAGAAGCAGAAGTACCTGCCCAAGCTCGCCAGCGGTGAGTGGATCGGCTGCTTCGGCCTGACCGAGCCCAACCACGGCTCCGACCCGGGCTCGATGATCACCCGGGCGCGCAAGGTCGACGGTGGCTACCGCCTGAGCGGCGCCAAGATGTGGATTACCAACAGCCCGATCGCCGATGTGTTCGTGGTCTGGGCCAAGGACGATGCCGGCGATATCCGCGGCTTCGTGCTGGAAAAAGGCTGGGAAGGCCTGAGCGCCCCGGCGATTCACGGCAAGGTCGGGCTGCGCGCCTCGATCACTGGCGAAATCGTCATGGACAACGTGTTTGTGCCTGAAGAGAACATCTTCCCGCATGTGCGCGGCCTCAAAGGCCCGTTCACCTGCCTGAACTCGGCTCGCTATGGCATCTCCTGGGGTGCGCTGGGCGCCGCCGAAGCCTGCTGGCACACCGCGCGCCAGTACACCCTGGACCGCCAGCAGTTTGGCCGCCCGCTGGCCGCCAACCAGCTGATCCAGAAGAAGCTGGCCGACATGCAGACCGAGATCACCCTGGGCCTGCAGGGCTGCCTGCGCTTGGGGCGGATGAAGGACGAAGGCACTGCGGCGGTGGAAATCACTTCGATCATGAAGCGCAATTCCTGCGGCAAGGCCCTGGATATCGCTCGCATGGCCCGCGACATGCTGGGCGGCAATGGCATCTCCGACGAGTTCGGTGTGGCCCGCCACCTGGTCAACCTTGAGGTGGTCAACACCTATGAAGGCACCCATGACGTGCATGCGCTGATCCTGGGGCGTGCGCAAACCGGTATTCAGGCGTTCTATTAATAGAGGAGCCAGGCCATGGGCGCGCTTTCCCATCTGCGGGTGCTGGATCTTTCCCGGGTGCTGGCAGGCCCGTGGGCCGGGCAGATTCTCGCCGACCTTGGGGCGGATGTGATCAAGGTCGAGCGCCCGGGCTCGGGTGACGATACCCGCGCCTGGGGGCCGCCCTTCCTCAAGGACGCTTTCGGTGAGAACACCAGCGAGGCGGCCTATTACCTGTCGGCCAATCGCAACAAGCGCTCGGTGACCATCGACTTCACCCAGCCGGAAGGCCAGCGCCTGGTGCGTGAGCTGGCGGCGAAGTCGGATATCGTCATCGAGAACTTCAAGGTGGGTGGGCTGGCCGCTTATGGCCTGGACTATGAAAGCCTGAAGGCGCTGAACCCTCGGCTTATCTATTGCTCCATCACCGGTTTCGGCCAGACCGGCCCTTATGCCAAGCGTGCGGGGTACGACTTCATGATCCAGGGGCTGGGCGGGCTGATGAGCCTGACCGGCCGGCCGGAAGGTGAAGAAGGTGCGGGGCCTGTGAAGGTTGGGGTGGCGCTGACCGACATCCTGACTGGCCTGTATTCCACCGTGGCGATTCTGGCCGCCCTCGCCCATCGCGATCAGGCGGGTGTCGGCCAGCACATCGATATGGCGCTTTTGGATGTGCAGGTCGCTTGCCTGGCCAACCAGGCGATGAACTACCTCACCACCGGCACCCCTCCCCGTCGCCTGGGCAATGCGCACCCTAATATTGTGCCGTACCAGGATTTCCCCACCGCCGATGGTGATTTCATTCTTACCGTGGGCAACGACGGGCAGTTCCGCAAGTTTGCCGAGGTGGCCGGGCAGCCGCAGTGGGCGGATGATCCGCGCTTCGCCACTAATAAGCAGCGGGTGGCACATCGCGCCGAGCTGATTCCGTTGATTCGCCAGGCAACAGTCTTCAAGACCACGGCTGAATGGGTGGCGGCCTTGGGGCAGGCGGGTGTGCCTTGCGGGCCGATCAACGACCTGGGGCAGATGTTCCAGGACCCTCAGGTGTTGGCGCGTGGGTTGAGGCTGGATATTGCCCATCCGTTGGCCGGGAGCGTGCCGCAGGTGGCCAGCCCGATTCGCTTGTCGGGCACGCCGGTGGAGTATCGCCGGGCGCCGCCGTTGTTGGGGGAGCATACCGAAGCGGTGTTGGGGGATGTGCTGGGGTTGGCTATGGGGGATGTGCAGCGGTTGCGTGAGGCTGGGGTGGTTTGAGGCTTCTATATAGATAGGTACTGGGACAGGCCCCTGCGGGCCGTTCCTCGGCCTTTTCTCCAAATATTTCAATTATTTGAAATTAAGGGTTGACGGGGTTTCAGATCTCCTTATAATGCGCCCCACTTCCAGCGACAACGGAACGCGAAACTCCTTGAGAATCAACGAGTTAAGCGGCTCGAGAGATCCTGGAGGTGCTACGA